>WTAE01000032.1 GCA_013139765.1 Sulfurovum sp. | reverse complement strand
GCCACCACGAAAACGGTAGAGTGACTGTTTGGTGTCACCCACATAAAAAAATGTTTTAAACTCACTCTGCCCAACACCCGCAAAAATTTCATCAATCAGAGGTTGTAAAAGTAAAAACTGTAAGGTAGAAGTGTCTTGAAATTCATCTAAAAGAATGTGTTTAAATTTTGCATCTATTTTAAAATACAAAAACTCTTTAGACATACTCTCATGCAGTAATCTATAGGTAAAGTAAGTCAAATCATCAAAACTTAGCACCCCTGAACTTTTGGCAGTGCTAATGTTTGCATTTTTATAATAGTCATAAATAGTAAAAAGGTTTTGTAAGACTATAGCTTCTTTGACTTCTGCCCATTTGCCAAGTGTAGCTTTAAGTCTGGCATACACAGATTCTAACACTTCATTGGCTACTTTTTTAAACCAAGAGTGATCTCCCAAATATTCATTTTCAAAAAGCTTTTTAATAAACAACTCTTTTGTATTTTTGGTTTCAAACTGTTTGATACAACGATCTGTTGCAGAAGCAATAGTTAGTTCTTTTATCATCTCTAAACGTAAAACTTCCACTTCTTCGTCAACCTTGGCTAAGTGTAGGTCAACTTTTTCTACCTCTGGCAAGAGTGGGTCTACTTTGTAGAAGTTTTGCATCAAGTCAAAGATTTTCCCAAACCTTTTATCTTCAATGTCCATCGCCAACTTCACAAGGTTTGAAAGTAAACCCTGGGCTTGCACTTCATCTAAAAAGTGTTTTTCAAGTTCTTCTTCTCCCTGCTCTTTGGTTACAAAATCAGGTTCAAGTCCAAGTTCTAAAGAGGCAGAACGTAAAATACCCGAGAAAAAAGAATCCAAAGTCACAATGTACGAAGCACTTGCTAAAAACTTTTTTAAGACTTCTGGCTGTTTTTCAAATAGCACTTCTTTAGAAAGTCCTGTTTGCACAACAATGGCATCTAGAAATGCTTCATTATCTCCTAAGCTTCGTAAAGAGTCCAGTACCCGTACACGCATCTCTGCTGCTGCTTTGTTGGTAAAGGTCGCAGCCAATATGCTTGAAGGTGCTTCTCCCATAAAAAGCAGAGAGATGTAACGCACAGAGAGTGCAAACGTTTTACCTGAACCTGCAGAAGCAGAGAAGGCTAAATGTGCTTTAAAACTCATAGGTATTCTCCTCTTCCACATAGCAGGGTAAACTCACACCATTTACATTTTTGTAAGTCTTCACATTTTTGAGCCACAAAACTTTTTGTCTGTTTAAGGGTAATGATGTGTTCAGCCAATAGTTCATTTCTATCATCCAATAAGGTCACTTCTTGCATCTCTCCACCTTCTAGTATTTTAAGAAATGCCAAAGAGACGTTTTGATATTTACCTTGTAATAAGTGCCAATAAATACTCATTTGAAAGTCCGATATTTTGTCAGGGTTAAGTGTTTTAGGTTCTTTTTCTACTTTCCCACTTTTATAGTCTAAAACTAAAGTACTCGTTTCATTTTGGTCGATGCGGTCAATACGTCCTTTAAACTTTAAACCACCTATCTCACAAGAAAATTCTTCTTCTCTTTGTGTGACTTTCCACCCTGCATTAAAATGCTGCACCTGCTTGTGCACATAAGGTTTGAGCTTCTCTTTCCAAAGTAACTTTCTATACGCTGTTTTAGCATCTTCATAAGGCAAAAGAACATCAAGGGTTTTAGCCAAAGTCAGACTCAAAGCTTCTTCATCAATGTATCTGTCTTGCTTGGCATGTACCTCTTCCAGTACTTTATGTAAAAAAGAACCTTCATTCAACTCTTCATCGTCTTTGGCTTGTAACTTTTTAATATAACGATAATAATATTTACGTTGACAATCCAAATACGTTTTGAGCCGTGACGCAGACCAAGTGATGTCTTGTGCAGAAAAGTGTTCCACTTTAGGGTCTGCCTCTTCTTTGATCTGTGACTCTTGTTCATAAAGCAAGTCAAACTGTGCTTGGCTTTGTTCTAAAGTTTTTAGTCCTAGTTCATACAAGAAAGGTGACGGCAGTTTGTTGTCTGAAATACTGTAGAGTATGACCGAGTGAGAAGCCTGTTCAAGCAAACGTTTATAGTACTGCTTTTGTAACGCTTCTCTGTCATCTTTTGTAGGTAAAGCTGCGAAAGTACGCACCGAAGAGTTTAAAAACTGGTCTTTAGAAGAACTTGCAGGAACGACACCTTCATTAAAGTCTACAATCACAACCGCATCAAAACTCACACCTCTAGTTTCTAACACACCCATGACGGTAATTTTTCCACCTCTTACATCATCTGTCGTAACTTTTGAGAGAGTCTTAAGCCACAAAAAGAGCCAAATTTTCAGGCTTAACTCTTCTGCTTCCAGTACCTTTGAGAAATGTATATATTTTTCCTGTACACGCTCATTAAATTTCTCTTTCTTATCCTTATTTGCTTCTTGCCCCTCTAAAGATAAACCTTCATGTAAACCCAAAGTATCTATGACTTTAAAAAAGTCTTCTACTCTCATTTTTTTACTTGCAGTGAGCGCATCAATCTTTTCAAGGTTAAAACCATAACGCTCTAAACGTTTTTTACTCTGTGTATCAAAGCTTTGCCAATGTGTGTAAATGGCATCTAAAGATTTGTACACACGTCCTGAACTGTAATCATACCCCATGGCAAAGTTTAGGTTGTTATGTTTGTCAAAAAGGCTAAAGTGTTCTTTAAAACTTTCATCTGGTAAAATGAGGACTATCTCTTCTGCTGCAATACCCTTATTGATATACTCTTGTATCACTGTAAAAGCAAGTGCCACCTGTTCTTCTCTCTCTTCTACCGCAATCACTTTTGTCTCAATCTTTGAAAGGTTTTTACTTTGGCTTAAAATCTTTTTCTCTGTTAGTGAAAAATGCACATGGCTGTGATTAGGTAAAGTCATACCTAAAGCTTCAAAACGCTCTTTCATTTTGACATTAAAATTCGAAAGCGTGTAATGAATGCTAAGTGGCGTCTGTTCTGATATCTTCTCCAATAAATCCAACTCAAAGTGACTCAAATACCCTTCAAGGTGTATCTCTATACTTTCATATGATTTTACAAAGCCTTCATTGAGTCTATAATGTTTAGGAATAAACGCTTTGTCACTGTAACCTTTTTCTGTCAGCAGTCGTTCATACTCCTCCAACAATCTTTCTAGAATTTCAAGGTGATGTCCAAACTCGGCGTACGCATCTGCTTCTGCCAATTGTGCAAACCCAACATTCTCTGCAGAAAGTTCTTCAAAGAACTTAAACAGTGCATCACTTTTAGTAAAAAAGCGTAACAAAGAGAGGTCAACCTTTAAGTCTTCAAAGGCTTTAAAAGAAGCGGCTTTCTGTAAAAGTAGGATGCGTTGTAAGGGGTCAACTTGTATGGTGTGTTCCAAGAGTATGGCACGTTGTTCAAACTCATCCATACGCATGAGCGTAGGTAAAAAACCATCTTGACTCTTATGATTTTGGCTAATGTTTCGTAAAGCTCTGGAAGTAGGGTAAATGTGTAATGCGTTCATGGTTTGTAGTATAACACAGAAGCGTAGAAAGCAAGAAAAAATCTGTCAAATTGACAGATTTTAAACAGAAGCAAGAGACTTACTGAAACTTACTGAAGCTCACCTGCTGATTTCATTTTCTCAAAAATCTCTAAAGCGTAAGGCTTTACCACTTTTAAGTCTTCTGCTGAAGCAACCCCTAACATAGAAGCCATCATCTGCTTTGCCATCTCTCTTTGTTCTTTAGGCATAGCAGCATACTTTTTTTCCATCTCTATGCTTACCACAGCTCTCGTAATACGTGTTGAAGTAACAATTTGATCTGTACCATCTTCATAAGCATTTTCCTTGGCATAGTCGTCAATCATTTTCTTTTTTCCTGAAAGCACAATACTCTTCGCAACAAAAGTATTGAAAGTAACCCCTGGTTTTAATACTTTAGCGGCCTTTTTAGACCCTACTAAAAAAGCATCTTTCATCTCAATACGCTGTGCCTTTTTGTTAGCAAGAAAATGCTTGTAGCGCTCAATGTCTTTGTCATTTAAAGCACGGTCTTGCTCAATAGTCGCTGACAAAAAAGGTAAAAGCGCCATAGACTCTTCCATCTGTGCCTTTGAATCCATCTTTCCATAGACACCTGTTGTTCCCCATATTGCCATGACCAATAGTAATTTTTTTAATATGTTCATCTTTTCTCCTTTAAGTTCTTATGATTATAGCTTTTTTATGGGAGATGTAAAAGGGTGTGAATTTGTTTTTTTATTTTGGAGGATTGCAATAGTGTAATGATTGTCGGGGTAAAGATACCCCCAACAGATGTAAAATATTTACGGTTTTAAATACGCGGGAACTTCTGAGTAACCTGTGGTTTCTCCTATTTGTGCGCGTAGTTGTAGAGTGTAGCGACCTGCTTTTGTGATGTTAATATCTTCGATAGTGTAGGCACCTTGTTTAAAAGGTATTGCTTCTATCAATTTATCTTGCCTTCTGCTGTGTGGTTGGGTGAGCAGAAAAGTCACGTTTGCGTCACTCACTGTTTGACCAGATTTACTTACAATCTCGTAACGAAAGTCATTGCTTCCCTTGTGAAGGATCACAGGGTTTTCTTGTGCTCTGTTACTGTTGACATTGTCTGTCATTACCATGGTTTCCACACCCACAATAGAAATGTCATAAAGTTTGTCAAATGCCATTTTACTTCTAGTAATATCATTGATCGTCATGTCTGCCTTTTGATACTTCAACATGTACTTGTTCGACTCTTGAACTGGCAGTTGATTGGCTGACTTCACTGTCCAGTATGAGAGTGTAAGTCCCACAGCCAAAAAGCCTAAAATCATATGTGGCCAATAGGTTTTTTTATTGTTTGCCATTTTTTCTCCTCATCCATATTGGACGTAATACAAATACCCATAGTAAAAGAGCCGTACCTGTGTAAATTAGAAAACGTAAGATACTTACCATGGTTCCCATTTCATCTGGAATGGTATTTTCTAACTTCAAACCTTTACTTGCAGCAATGTTGTCTGCAAGCACTGAATAACCTTGAAGCACAGCTATGTTGAACTTGTCTTCATCTGTGTTAGAGTCTTTAATTGCCACAATGTTCACAGCAGCATCTCTTACATCATTGTAGTCATACATCTTACGTACAAGCTCAGAAGAAGGGATGAGACCCACTCTCCCCTTAGCACCTGACTTTTCTGTGATCGTAGCATACGGTGCAAAAATAAACAAAACATAGGGTTTTGTGAGGTTTGCTTCATACTGTTTACTATACTCTACAAGGTTAAAGTGTTCTGGGAAATGTTCATTACTTGCTATTGCATAGGCATGTACCCCTGTTTTACTTTGCAACTCTTTGCCCATTGTTTCTATGAGTTCTACGGCTTCTAGTTTTAAAAGATCGTTTTTTAGAATGCTCGTTGAAAGGTTAGTCGGGAGAGGGTTTGCTTGAAGAAAAAGAGGGAACAAACATAAAGCAAGTATGGCAAAAAGCCCTTTAAAAGGGCCTGCCTCTAACTTAACTTTATGCATTTTAACCTACGTAAAGAAGGTGTTCTCTAGTAATAGAGAGGTACATTGCTGCAACGGCTGCAAACAACATACATGCGATGAGTATTTTATCCATATATTTGATCATTATTTATCCTTTTTTTCTTGGACTGGTTGAAATGCAAATTTTTTGTTATCTACTGATCTCATTTTAAGATTGTTAATATCTCTAATCACAGAAGGATCATAAGGGTTTACTGCTGCATCTCTTTGTGTTGTAATAGCCAAAGTCATCAATATAGCAAGTATCACTAAGAGTCCTACAATTGAAATCAAAACTCCAAAAATTCCATGAAGTCCAAAAAGACTTCTTTTAGTATTTTCTGCCATTTAAAACTCCTTAGTTTGACAAAGACTGAATGTAAACAGTCAATGCTTTTTCTTGAATTGGGGTAATCAAAGTGTTAAATGCTGGCATTTTACCAATTAACCCTTTTTTACCTTTTGCAAGTGTATTGCTAATGTCGAAACCATTAATACGTGGTCCAACCATGGCAGTACCTTCACCGTTTGCACCGTGACAGCCTGCACATACTGCATACATTGCAGGTGCTTCACCTTTAAAGCCAGAAGCCACATAAGTAGCAATAGCTTCAGCATCAGCGCCAGATGCCATACCAGCAGGCATTCCTCCAGGGAAAGCGTTAAGGGCATTTTGACCTTCATTAATGACTGCTAAGATTTTCTCTTTAGATCTTATTGTAAGATCTTCTGCTCTACCAGAAAGACCATCACCTGTTGCACCATGACACTGAGTACATTGTACCAAAAAGATAGATTCACCCATATCTCTTAATGTTTTATGGTCTGCACCTTTGTGCTTCTCTTCAAACTTTTTATTGTAAGCCAATACTTCTTCATTGTATTCACCAATCTGGCTGTATGCGTTGATAGGGAAACCATAGAAACCGTACCACATTGACCACATGAAAACAGCTAGAAATGAGTAAGCCCATCCAGAAGGAAGTTCGTTTTTATACTCACCAATACCATCCCATTTGTCATCTGCTAATTCTCCAGATGCTGTGTCTGTCTTCATTTGGTTAATATACTTAACCGAAACTGATGCAGTAAGTACAGCAATAGCTATGGCACCACCCATTGTAATTAGGTTGATTGCCTGTCCCGACAGTATAGAATTAAGAATACCATCAGTACCTTCTTCTACTATCTTAATATCCAAACTCATGACTACAGCAATCGTAGCTATAACAAGTATAACTGCAAATCCTAACGCTTTTATCATTAATCCATTCATTTTTTCTCCTCCGTATAATCTCTTTCTGAGGCAGGTTTGTCTTCTACAGGTGTACTTGTGACTTCATCATCAAGTGCAATATTCCCATACTTTTCATAATCCCGCTCACCTTTTTTCTCAGATCTGTACAGGTGCACAATGTACCCGTACAGCATAATCACTAAAAATATGGTCATAAAGAATGAGGCGTAACCTTGTATATCTCTAATGTCCATTATTTTTCCTTTTACTTTAGACTGTTAAGATAAGCAATAAGTGCAACGATTTCAGGTACTTTACCTTCTGAAATTGCTTTTTTTACTCTCTCATCTTTCATATCTGCTGCAATGATTTTTGCATCAGCTAAGACTTTTGGTCTATGTGCATCCCAAGCGGCTCTGGTTCTTTTGAACTCATCTCCGTAAGGTGTATGAAAGGCATTTTTAACGGTAACTGCTTCTGCATATGCCGTTTCAATGTCCGCTTCATTTTCAAACTGGTGATCATACGCAGGCATAATAGACTCTGGCACAATTTTAGGAGGATTCAACATGTGAGCCTCGTGCCAGTCTGTTGTACGGTAGTTACCTATACGGTGTAAGTCTGGACCTGTTCTTTTAGAACCCCATAAAAATGGTCTGTCATAGGCATACTCACCAGAAAGTGAATAGTCACCATAACGGTCTGTCTCAGATTTAAATGGACGGATCATTTGTGAGTGACACGCCATACAGTTGTCTTTCATGTAAACATTTTTACCCGCAAGTTCTAGAACTGTACGTGGTGTCATGTCTACAAGAGGACGTCCTGCTTTTGAAAAGTTTGGCACAATCTCGATGAGACCGGCAAATGAGATAACTATCGAAATCGCCGCAGCGAAGAAGAATGGATTTTTTTCTAACCAATGAAACATAATATGTTACCTCCCTTAAGCCATAGGCGTTTTAAACTGTGGTTCTTCGGTAAGTACTCTACCAGAAGTCATCGTTTTATAAATATTGTATGCAAACATAATGAAACCAATAAGGTACATTACACCTGAAAGTGCTCTAATTGTATAGTATGGGTGAAGTACAGATACTGTATCAATAAATGAGTACATTAAGTTACCGTATTCATCTACAGCTCTCCACATCATACCTTGAGTAATCCCTGCAATCCACATAGATGTGAAGTACAAGACAACCGCTGTTGTTTGTAACCAGAACTGAGTCTCCATAAGTTTTCTAGAGTAAATTTCTCTTTTAAACATACGTGGAGCCATATGGAAAATGGCAGCCATAATCATAAACACAACCCAACCAAGTACACCATCATGAACGTGACCAGGAATCCAGTCAGTAAAGTGTGCAATCGCATTAACAGATCTAATCGCTTGGATAGGACCTTCAATCGTTGAAAGCATATAGAATGTAGATGCTAGTACCATAAACTTGATTAGTGGGTTCTCAGTTAACTGATTCCACTCACCTTTCATCGTAAGGAGCATGTTAATAGCAGAACCCCATGATGGTAAAATAAGTACAATAGAGAAAGCAGAACCCATGGTTTGCATCCAGTCAGGAACAGTTGACCATAATAGGTGGTGTGAACCAGCCCAAAGGTATACGAACATTAATCCCCAGAAAGAGAGTAAAGAGAGTTTATAAGAATAAATCGCTTGACCAGACTCTTTTGGAAGGAAGTAGTAAATCATCCCAACAATAGGAACAGTAAATCCAAATGCAACCGCATTGTGACCATACCACCATTGAACAAGTGCATCATTTGTACCTGCATACATAGAGACTGAGTGTAAAGGGTTACCTAAACCTTCTGTCATTAAGAATGTTGGCAATGCCATGTTGTTGAAAAGGTAAAGCATAGCAATACCGAGGAAACATGCAAGGAAATACCATACAGAGATGTAAAGC
Source organism: Sulfurovum sp. (assembly GCA_013139765.1). Lineage (GTDB taxonomy): Bacteria > Campylobacterota > Campylobacteria > Campylobacterales > Sulfurovaceae > Sulfurovum. The sequence continues at coordinate 3,332 of WTAE01000032.1, read as the reverse complement.
GCCTTTTCACGTCTAATCCCGATAAGTCCCATCATGTTTAAACCCCACAGTACCCATACAACCACGACAACCAAGTCAAATGGCCATTCGTATTGTGCGTACTCTTTTGATGATGAAACACCAAAAAGAAGTGAAACAGTTGCTAAAAGTGCCCCTATAAAGTAAAGCCAAAATTGTATGTTACCTATGATCATTAAGAACTTAGATTCTGCAATAGAAACTTTAAGTACTCTCTGTCCTAAGTAGAACCATGTGGCGAAAATACCTGATACTGTAAATCCAAATACTGCTGTATTTGTATGTATAGGTCTTAGTCTTGAGAATGTCCCGTACTCACCTAGTAAGTAGTTCAATTCAGGAAATGCTAGTTGAGCCGCGATAATCGTCCCTACCAACATAGCTAAAAATCCAAACAAAATCGTTAGAAACGTAAACTTTTTTGCTAGTGAATAGTCATATTCCAATGCTGCGTGTGATTGCATGCATACCCCCTTATGTATATTGTGTGTTGAAAATTTTCAACATCTACAAATATTATAGGATTTTTTAGGGAGTGAAAGCTTAATTTATATCAATAATACTGACTTTATCTCTGATTTCATCAGTTTTAAATATGACAAATTTTGTCTTATATCAGTGTTTTTGAGACTTCGATCAATAATACTGATATAACTAGGATAGTTTAACTCTTTTTATTGATGTTTACGATTTTCTCTTGAATGACACATTGCTTCAACCAAATCTGCATTCTCAGACTTCATACTTTCGAAAGAATCTTGCATAAATTTGTACAGTGCATCACCTCCTAAACCTTTTCCTAAAGCTTCGCTGTAGTAGTTAAAGAAATCTTTGTAAGGACTCACACCTGAAGTCAGAATCCATTTCATTTCAATACCAGGGAAATAACTTTTCCAAGAAGGATCGACCTGTCTTAACACTTTGTTGTTGTTAATGAAAGTCACTGCAATCACTAAAATCATGACCATAGATAAAAAGACTATGAAAAAGATAATAGCTTGGGCAATACCAAGCATAGCAAACATAGTCTCATTAAAGATACCCATATAAAGCATGACAGGCAAAGAGAAGAAAAAGGCAATGACCCATTTTGCACTAATACCTTTGAGAGGTGCTTGGTCGTAGATAAGGCGTTTTTTAACGCTGTTGTTCTTAACTTTAGTAAGTGTATCGAGAATGGTTTTAAGTGTAAATTGTTCTTCTTGCATAAGAATCCTTTAAAAGGGGGTTGTGGATGTAGATTAACATAAAAGGTTAAACCAAAACCTAAGTTTTGATTTAATTGAAATCTCTTTAAGAGATGTGGTGTTTGATGTACTCGTCAATACTGAGTAAAATAATAATGGCCAAAAAGGCTGCATTAATTTTCCAAAATACAGAACGTGCATTTTTAAGTTCAAAACTCTCTTTGAGAAGTTCCAAAGAAGAGACAAAGGCCCAAATACCTACCAACACGGTTAATACCATGGTAGTCATGTACGGCTCAAACACGGAGACTAAGAAGATCCCTGCTTGAATGGTGAAAACCAACCATACAAAAGTAAGTCTTTGTAAAGAAGCTTGACCAAACAGACGCATTGCTGTTGGATAGCCTCCATCTTTATAGTCGCCATGGAAAAGCATAACAAGTAACCAAAAGTGTGGTACTTGCCAAATGAAGAAGTAAATACCCAGAGCAATAAACTCTAACTCCATCAGTGAGTTACCAGCCACAAGCCAACCAATAGCAGGAGGGATAACACCCAAAATTGCGCCTGGAACAACTGCCAATGCTGACTTCTTCTTTAAAGGTGTATACATAAGGTTATACCAAAGAAAAGCAAAAACAAAAATGTTTACACCGGTTAAACCTAAGAGTCCGTAAATGGCTACTAAAGAGAGAGCAATCATTACAAAAGCAATGATGGTACCCGTCTTAGGAGTCATACGTCCAGCAGCAATAGGACGATTTTTAGTCCGTGCCATCTTGGAATCTTCTTTATACTCTTGAACTTGATTTAAGGTTGAAACACCCATAGCAACAAGTAATACAGAGAAGGTAGCAAGAAACATATCTAAACCTATCTCTCCCTTTGCCATAATATAGGCAAAGAGTGCAGATAAAGAGACTGCAAAAGAGAGAATAAATTTAGTAACTATAAAAAAGTCTTTTAACATTTAAAAGACTTCTTACTTAGCTGTTTGCATGTATTTAACAAGTTCATCGACATCTGCATCTGGAAGAGCAAATGGAGGCATTACACCTGGGAAGAATCCTGTTGGTACATCTTTGTCTGGGTTAAGAATCGCTGTTTTCAAGTATGCTGCATCATATTTTGCACCAATACCTTTAAGTGACGGTCCAACCAATGTAGCATCCGTATCGATTGAGTGACATCCAGCACAACCATTGTCTTCGTAAAGTGATTGACCTTTTGAAACTTGTGCAGCACTTGCATCTTCAAATGGTGATTTTGCTTCACTTTCAAACCACTTGTCGTAGTCTGCACGTTCCATAACAACAATTTTAGAATACATGTAAGAGTGATTCGTACCACAGTACTCAGCACATTCTACTTCATACTCACCAATAACATCCGCTTGGAACCATTGTTTCGTCATACGACCTGGAACGACATCTTCTTTCATACGGAAAGCAGGTACGTAGTATGCATGAATTACATCGTTAAGTGGTGAAGTCATCTCTAAGATTACTTTTTGTCCTACTGGTACATAAAGTCCTCTTTTAACATCACCAATTTTTTTGTCATAGACAGAAGTGATTTTATGAACAAATCCAGATTTATTTGCTGGGTATTCATATTTCCATTTCCATTTAGAACCTTCAACTTTAACAACAATACTTTCAGACGCTGCTGGCATTGTTCTCAATGTTTTCATTGATGTATAACCATAGTAAAAAAGAACCATCATCAATGCAGTTGGAATTAGTGTCCAAGTGATTTCTAGTGGTGTGTTGTGTGTATAGTTAATGATATCTTCATCCTTAACATTACTCTCTCTATATTTCCAAGCAAAGTAAAACATTGGAATAAGAACTGTAAGTCCTAGGAATATTGAGATCCAAAAGTTGATCCAAAATGCTTGGTCTACGTCGGCAGCAAATGTTGATGCCATTGAATTAAAGCCACTTAGTGTATTATTTACATCCATAGTTGCCTCCTTAGTGTTTTGTATGTGCTGCAGTTTCGTGATCTGCTGCATGTGTTGGTGTTACTGAAGATGTAATGTGACTCTCATCTGCATATTGGAACTGTTGTACATCGACGCCGATAACGATTGCAAAAAATGTAAATACAATGAAAAGTGAGAAA
>WTAE01000185.1 GCA_013139765.1 Sulfurovum sp. | reverse complement strand
TCTCTTTGTTCTAAATCACCATGAAGACCTGCTGCATTAAAGCCTAACGCTTGCAAGTGTTCAGCTACTCTGTCTACTTCACGTTTCATACGACAAAATACAATACATTTATTGGTATTTTCTGTTTCAAGTAATTTCACGAGTGCTTCATCTCTTTGGGCTTCATTAATCATATAATAACGTTGTTCAATGATATTGTTCGTCGTCTCATCATCTCCAATCACAGAAAGAAATTCTGGTTGGTAAAGAATGTCAGAAGCAAGCTCTTTAATAGGCTCAGGCATGGTTGCTGAGAAAAGAAGAGTTTGTCTGTTTTGAGGAATGTACTCAAAAATTTCTTTAATCTCTTCTAAGAAACCCATGTCCAACATTTCATCTGCTTCATCAAGTACCACTATTTCAGGGTTAAAGACATCAATTTTACCTTTTTTGTAAAGGTCTTTGAGTCTTCCTGGTGTTGCTACAACAATTTGTACCCCTTTGTGGATGAGTGCAATTTGTCTTCCATACCCAACACCACCATAAACGGTGAGTGTTCTAATGCCGGCAAAACGCCCTAAGTGGTAAAGTTCATCTGCCACTTGCGTAGCCAGTTCACGTGTCGGTGTAATAACCAAAGCACGTTCAATCTCACCTTTGGCTAATTTATCCATCATTGGTAAGCCAAAAGCGGCTGTTTTCCCTGTCCCTGTGTGGGCTTGACCCACCATGTCAGAGCCTGAAGCAATAATAGGAATTGCCTCTGCTTGAATTGGACTTGGCTCTTTAAAACCTGCTACTTTCACCCCTTTAGCTATATCGCGGTGAAAATCAAACTCAGAAAATTTCATCTGTATTCCTTAAAATTAATGTCCAAAATTTTGTTTTGAACTTAAGAGAGTTCCTCAAAAGAAACTCTATAAATTCAATTTATGCTGCATGTCGTCGGTAAACCAACCCTACGTAAATTAAATCTTACCGTAGGGGGTGATTGCCATCGCAGCAAAAATTACAATATAAGCAATAAAAATATCCCAAATACAATACGGTAAATTCCAAATGGCACAAAAGTAAACTTCTGAATAAACACAAGGAAAAGCTTCACAGTAATGTATGCCACTACAAAGGCCACTACAAAACCTATAAGGAAAGGTATCCAGTTAGCATCGGCAAAGTCTTGATAGTGTTTTAAAAGGTCATACGCTGTCACGGCACCCATCACAGGAATGGCAAGAAGAAAAGAGAAATCAGAAGATGTTTTTCGGTCTAAGCCCGTCAAAAGACCCCCTACTATGGTTGCCCCTGCTCTACTTGTACCAGGAATGAGTGAAAATATTTGGGCAAAACCTACCCACCATGCTTGTACGTATGAAACTTTTTCAACCTCTTTCACATGGTATTCTTTCTCTTCATAGAAGTACTCTACAATAAGAAATATGACCCCACCAATAATGAACATCCACGCAACTGTCTGCACATTAAAGAGTTCTTTAATCACATCTTTAAAAATGAAACCAACAATTCCCAAAGGCAAAAATGCCACAAGCAGTTTCATCCAAAGGTCTATTTTTTTCAAAGTAAGTTTTTCACGGTAAATGAGCATGACCGCCATAATGGCTGCAAATTGGATGATGACTTCATAGGCATGCATCAAAGCACTCTCTTCAATCCCCATAAACTTAGAAACAACGATCATATGCCCTGTTGAAGAGATAGGCAAAAACTCAGTAAAACCTTCAATAATCCCTATGATTACGGCTTGAATGATGTCCAAAAATGTTCCTTATATCATCGAGCTAAAATAGCTCTCATCCTTTGACAGTAACTCTTTCGGTGAGCCACTGTCTACTACTTTACCATCTTCTAAGACATAGATGAACTCCGCAGATTTTATAGTGCTGAGTCTATGTGCAATGGTAATCACTGTTTTTTCAGACAAAAAGTCATGGAGTGCTTCAAAGAGTTTAAGCTCTGTATGCACATCCAATGCTGAAGTGGATTCATCAAAGATGACCACTTTAGGGTCTGCTAGTATCATCCTAGCAATGGCAACCCTTTGTCTTTGTCCGCCACTAAGCTTGATACCGTCTTTTCCGACAAGTGTATCAAGCCCCGAATCTAAACCATTTATGACAGAAGAAAGTTGTGCAATTTCCAGTGCTTTTTGCACCTTCACTTCGCTAAACGCTTTGCCTAGGGTTAGATTAAAGCGCATTGTATCATTAAAGAGTTTAGGATGTTGCAAGATTAGGTAAATATTTTCACGAAGTGTGGAAAGTTTTAAAGCTTTGTTTGAGACAGAGCCATAAGTCACTTCTCCCACCTCTAAGGGGTAAAATCCTACAAGAATGTTTGAGAGTGTTGTCTTCCCCGAGCCACTAGCTCCGACGATGGCGACTTTTGAACCTTCTTTGATTTGCATATTAATATTTTCTAATATATACTTATCTTTCTGGTATGCAAAAGAGAGGTTTTTCACTTCTACCCCTACAGCATGTACCCCTTCAAAAGGGTTAAAATGCTCTTCTATCTCTGGTTCTTGCTCCATGGCATAAATACTGTTGATACGTGTACATGCTGCCTTTGCAGTAGAGAGGACATACTGAAAGTTGATGATGTCTTGGATGGGAGTAACCATCACCCAAAGGTAGGAAAACACTGCCAACATCAGTCCCACTGAAAGGTCAGAGTATGCCACCGCTAAAATACTCACAGCCCTAAAGATTTCGTACCCACCTAAAAAGACTAAGTAAGAGTACTTTAATGCCCTGTCACTCTTGTACCCGTAGTTCACTGCATGGGTACGTAACTCTTCGGCTTTGATGCGACTCTGCTCAAAGAAGTACTCCTCTTTATTGGCTGCACGTATTTGATGAAAAAGTTCAAGTGTCTCAGTGAGGCTAGACTGAAAAAGTTCAACCGCTTTGTTCTCTTCTTTTTTCAAGTTACCAATGTTTCGTGCAAGCTTTACCGTAAAGAGTATAACGATAGGGTTGGTGATGAGTATAAAAATAGCCAGCTGCCAATGGATCCATAACAAGATGAGGGCTGAGAAAAAAAGTAAGAGCACCGCCACAATGAGTTTAGAAATAGTAGAACTCACAAAACCGTCAATGGTCTCCACGTCAGTCACCAGCTTAGAAGTCACAGCCCCTACCCGCATCATCTCATACTCTTTGAGTGATACACGTTTTAAATGTGTCAATAAAGAGTCCCTCATTTGGTAAGTGATATTTTTTGATATGGTGACAAACACTTTTGTCTGTAGTATCGACAGTAAGGTACTCAGCACACGAAGCACGATAATAATGACTAACACAAAAAGTACGTACCCTTTAATGTCAGAAGTAAATAAGTTTTCAGAGATCCACACGATAAACCCATGGTCTTTTCCTAAGAGTAACTCATCGACAAGTATAGGAATAAACAGAGGGATAGCTACCACAAGAAGTGTAGATACAATAGCAATAATATTTCCTAATATCACTTCTCTTTTATGGGCTAAAAGATTTTTAACAATACCTTTAATGCTACATCCAAGCTGCATAGAACATCCTCATATTTTTAAAAGTATAACATATCAGTAAAGTAATCAGCATGATTGTTTTATCTTATTCTTGTATGATGGGTGCATAGTTAAACACCCATCATAGGAGCATCGACCATGAGTCCATCCAATAGAGAAATACAACTTCAGAAGAATTGTGAGATATACGCTTATGTGTTAACGTCACTAGGTAAAGAAGTTTCAGAAGAAATACAAGATTGCGTAGATGACTATGAATACTCCATAGACTGTGTAAAAGAATTAGCAAAAGTACTTCAGACCTTAGATACTGATACTTTTAACAAGATAGTCAATAACAAAGAGTTACCCGTAGCATGTGAGCTTGCAAACTGGTGGGAAATGTATCAAGCCTATATCCCCGTTCCAAAGTCCGAACGAGATAACGACTAAAAATCTTAAATTTCTTTAAAATAAACTCTTTTGGGTATAATCCCCGCTAAATTAGAATTATGTAGGAGTTTTTTTTGAGTTTTAAAAGTCTATTTTTGGAATATGGAGCAAAAGTTCCAGGTTATGATGTGGGTGTCATCAATGAAAGAGAAGCACGTGCTGCTGCAGGTATACTTGCTATGCTTGGGACCATTGTTATCTTTATTGGTATTGGATATAACCATATTATTGTGGCAAAAGTTTATTTGACCTTTATGTGGTTTGATTTTCTAGCAAGGGTTATTAGCCCAAACTACTCTCCCTCTTTACTCTTAGGTAAATTTATGGTGCGTAATCAAGTACCAGAATATGTCGGTGCCGTACAAAAACGTTTTGCCTGGATTATTGGCTGGATGATCTCTTTTCCTATGGTGTGGTGGTTTGTACTGCACTGGGATATTACGTTTTATAAAGTTATGCTGTGTGTACTTTGTATTGCTCTTATGTTTATGGAAAGTGCTTTTTCTATCTGTCTAGGGTGTAAACTCTATAAATTTATTGCCAGAGAAGACCCACAACTTTGTCCAGGAGGCGTATGTGAAATCCGAACCAAAGAACCAATACAAATGTTTAACCCCATGCAAAAGTTCATTGCCGCAATGACTGTGGTAGGACTGGTTCTTGGTGTGTATCTTTTCCTTGCCAAAACAGAATCAAAAACATTTTTTGGTGATTTTCTACATGATGTGGTCTTAACAGAAAAGCAATTGACCACTCAAAAAGAAGCAGAACTAGAAGCTGCATTTGAAAAAGACGATTTCGATTTTTAATGTAAGCGATTAAATTCGCTTACATTCATTTTTAGACTATCTTCAATATCTCTCTTAAATCTTTTACATCTACACAATGTGTCGCTGCTTCTTTTAAGATGGGTTTGGCACAAAATGCCACACGTGTGTCTGCATGCGCAAACATAGAAAGATCATTGGCACCATCCCCTACCACAAGTGTATTTTCACGTGTCACACCAAGTAAAGCCTGTAAACGTATAATCATGTCACCTTTTGCTTGAGAGTACATCATCTCTCCACCTACAGCGCCTGTAAGTATGCCGTTTTCATCTGCGTGTAAGAAGTTTGAAAAGTCAGCATCAATGCCTAACTTTTTACAAGCGGGTTCTGTAGCAGAACGGAAACCCCCAGAAAAACAGATAATGGTATACCCTTTTTCTTTCAGTCCATTTACCACTTCTTGCGCGCCAGGTATCATAGGTAAATCTGCACAAATTTCTTCTACTTTACTTTGAGGCAAACCTTTTAAGAGACGTACTCTTTCTATGAGTGAAGCATAAAAGTCTAACTCTCCAGCCATGGCACGTTCTGTGATGGCAACAACTTGTTCTTTAAAACCAAGTACTTCTGCAAAAAAATCGATGGTCTCGCCATCCATAAGTGTTGAATCAAAGTCGAAGACTGCTAGTTTAGCCATAGTGTACCTTTTATATTTATACATTTTTATAGAGGTCGGTAAACCGCCCCTACGTATATTTTAGGTAGAATTATAGCAATAAAATATAATATAAAGAAATTGCCATGTTTGAAAAATTTTGTGATGTACTCTGTCTTGAAAAAAGATTTATAACCGTTGAGATAAACCCTCCGCATGGTGCATCTGTAGACACAATTATTGCAGATATTAAAAAACACAAGTTAGCTGAAAAAGTGACTGGCTTTTCCTGTACAGACAACCCTTTGGCAAAACTCAAAATGTCTGGGGTGCTTTCAGCCATAAAGATACAACAGACTTTTGGGAAACCTGTCATTGCAACGATGAGTATGAGAGACAAAAATAAGCTCTCTTTACAGTCAACCCTACTTGGGGCTAACGACTTTGATTTACGCTGTATATTGGCGCTTACAGGTGACCCTGCGAAGTTTTCTGACCAGCCTGACGTAAAAGGAGTACTTGAACGTGACTCTACCCTCCTTTTAAGTATTATTCACCACTTAAACAAAGGGGTGGACTACTCAAACAAAGTACTTAAACCTGCACCTAAACCCATCTACCCTTTTGCTGTGTCAAATGCTACTGCTAAAGACATGAACTCACTTAAAAAGCGTATGGTTAAAAAGTTAAACTACGGTGCACGTGCCATCATTACCCAACCGGTGTATGGCGTAGACAATGCCAAAGAACTTTTGGCTCTTTTTGATGAAGCAAAAGAGTTGAGTATCCGTGACACAGCAAAAGAGGCACATTTGGTTTTAGGACAATTTCCTATTGTAAGAGCAAGAACAGCAAACTTCATTGATGATAAGGTTCCAGGTATTTCTGTGCCTAAAGAGATTATTGATGAAATGAACTTAGCGGCTATGGATGGGGAAGATAAAGAACAAGAAGTTGGTTTTGCACTTTCTAAACGTCTTTTTGATGAAATGATGGATCTGCACGGAAAAGTGCATTTAATGACACACAATCGCTTTGATTTGTGTTCGGAGTTGATAGGTTAGTTGTTGTAGGTGAGGAAACCCTCACCTAATAGTTTAGGCTTCTATCCCATCAAAGATGATAGGGTAAAGTAAACCATACATACAGATGTACATCAATGGCATTGCCCAGAAGAGTCCTATACCTAGAGGTATGGCACCTAAAAGTACAATAAGTCCAAGTAAAAACATTAAACCAAATACTTTAAACCATTGTTGTGTCACTTTCTTTCTTGAGTACTCCATCGCTTCCCAAATACCCATATTTTTATCTACAATCAATGGCAAAACAAACATATATGCCACAGCCAAATAGATACCAGGAAGTAAAAGCAATATAAATCCTATAAACATTAAGAAAGAAGAGAATATCGATGCTAACGACAATTTACCTGTAAGGTGATAATAATTAAAGATAGACTGAAACTCAATCTGCTCACCACGTCCATGTGATAAAGCCATCATCATCATACCTGTCATCATAGGGATGAGTACAGGGTAAGATATGAGTGTCACAATGAGTTGATTGAGAGTGTTTGGATTATCTACAGAACCTTGAGGAAAGACAAGTGATAAAACAAAACTCAGTACGACTGAAACAAGTACATACACAACAAAAGCAATAAACAGTTGTAACTTTGAGCCTTCCATACGCGCCCATCCCTCTTTTATCAGATCAATCACCCCAAAATTATAGCTTGCAAGTTCTGGTAGAGATTTGTTTTCATTTTCCATTCTTATTCCTTTTTATAAGTTCAAAATAATTATAACCTAAAAGGCTGAGAGATTAACATATTTAGGCTATACTTCCCAAAATTAATCTAGGAGACAAAATGTCTGAATTAAAAAAATTTAAACTTATCAACAAAATTGAGGGTATTTCATATATCATCTTACTCTTTATAGCAGTGCCCTTAAAATATGGATGGGTAGGTGTAGAATATCCTATTGCTACTAAAATAGTTGGTCCAATACATGGTATACTTGTTTTTGCATTTATTTACCAAATATTTGAAGCAAAAAAAGAAGCTGGATTTACATGGAAAGAGATGGCACAGTACACTATCTTGTCACTTATTCCTTTTGGATCATTCTATACAGACAAGTTACTTGCTAAGAAAATCACAGCAGCATAACGTAAACCTTTAGCGACAAAGACTATGAGTACAAAGTACTTAAAGTTGTAGCGAAGGACACCTGCTACAAATGTCAAAGGGTCACCTACAATGGGTGCCCATGATAAAAGTAGCGTCCACCCTCCCCACTTATCGAAAAAATCTCTACTTTTTGACATCTTTTCAGCAGAGAGATGCCCCTTTTTTTCAAGATAACTTTCCCCTTTTAAACCTAAATAATAGTTAAACATAGAGCCTAAGGTATTGCCAAAGGTAGCAAAAATACACAAAGCCAACATGGAGTAGCCCAAAGAAAGGTCATAAAGGAGTACTGCTTCAGAACCTAAAGGAAGTAAAGTAGCCGCTAAAAAAGAGACAATAAAAAGAGTAAGGTAAACCATTAGAGGCTTTTAAACACCACTTCACCCTCTTCTACCACAGCCACTTTACCTTGACAGGCTTGAGAAGGTAAAGAGATATATTTGCCCACTGTTTTTGACTGGTGAAAATGCCCTTCAATGACAAGGTCTACTTCTTTGTAATTTTCAAGTATGTCTTCTACTCGTTTTTCAAAACCATGGAAGGTGTGGCAAATGTCTTTTTGGGAGAGCTTTTTTACACGGTCGTTGATGATGGCTTTTTCAAAAGGTTTAAGCAGGCTCAGTGTGGTTTTGGAACGTAACACTTTAGAGTAAAGGTCATAACCAAAACCTGTGACATATTTGTCACCATGAGAGATGCCAACTTTTTTATCTCCCAACATAAAGGTTTGGGGTTGTTCTTCTCTAGCATACACATGCATGTCAGGGAAAACTTCTTTTAAACAGAAGTCATGGTTTCCTTCAAAGTAGTGAATTTCTAGAGTTTTAGAGAGTTTTTGTAGTAAAGTAATGGCTTCTTTGGAAAATGTTTGAATGTATGTGTTGTGACCGAAGAGTAAGTCGAAGTTGTCACCCATTAAAAAAAGTTGAGGACATTTTATTGTGCCGTTTTCTATATCCTTCAAAGTTTTTAGAAAGGTATCACCATGGTGAGGGTAATGTGAGTCTGCTATGAAAATGGCATTTTCTTTAATACTTAGCATATTCATCTTCTCCCTTCATTCTCTGTTTTATCTTTAAGCGATTTTCAATCCAAACTGCAAGTGGGTTCTCTCTTCATTTTTTTATAAAAACGAAGCAAAAAAGCGTCATCCCTCTCGAATCGCTGCTCTTTCAAGGTCGTTCGGGATGACAGTTCTTTATAATTAATGGAGGGCATTGCATGCAATGCAAGAGCAATACCTAACTTTAAATTTTTAATTCTCTTATGGCATGTATGGGATAAAAGGTAGTCCCATGCCTTCGTCAAACCCAGACATAAGGTTTGCTGCGGCCAATGCTTGTGACGAGGCACCACGTAATAAGTTATCTATGGCTGAAGAGACAAACAATGCGTTGCCTTTTCTTACTGCGTAAATGTCACAGAAGTGTGTACCTGCTGTGCTTTTAATGTCAACAGGTGTTTCACGTATACGTATAAAAGGGTCATTTTTATAATGTTCTTTGAGTAACGCTATTGGGTCTACATCTTCTTTTAACGTACCATACACGGAGACTAGCTCACCACGTGTCACAGGAATGAGATGGGGTACAAAATTAACATTCAGTTTTACGCCGTGTACCTTTTCTATCTTCTCTGCAATTTCTGGTTCGTGACGGTGATTAAAGGCTTTATAGGCATGAATGTTTTCATTGATGTTTACAAAGTGTGAGCCATCTGAGAGTTTTTTACCAGAACCAGAGATACCTGACTTTGCATCTACAAACAGAGGTGCATTTTCATCTAAAAAAGGAACAAAAGGCAAAATACCAAGCAGTGTGGCTGTAGGGTAACACCCTGGACCGGCTGCAAGTTTTGTCGTTTTGAGTGCTTCACGGTAGTATTCTACCAAGGCATACACAGAATCATCTATATGTTCTTTGTCTTCATGTTCACAATAGTTGGCTTCATAAGTGTCAAGCTCTAAACGGTAATCAGCAGAAAGGTCAACCACTTTAACATCACGTGCCAATAACTCTTTTGCAAATGACATAGACGCTTTGTGCGGGAGTGCCAAAAAGACAAGTTCACAACGTTCAGCAATGACAGCAGGGTCTGCTTTTTCAATAGGTAAAGAGATGACGTCTACAAGTGAAGGGTGTAACTCTTCAACAGAGATGCCCCCTTGTGTTGTTGCCAAATAGTTTAAAACAAAACCATTGTGTGTGACAAGCATTTTAATGAGTTCTAACCCTGTGTATCCACTGGCACCAACAATTCCTACTTTTATCATGATTTATCCTAATACAATCTCTACATAAGACACAGATTCTATGTCATACGTTTTTTTACCTGAAGGGAGGACCAAAGTCACTTCATCATCTTCTTCTTTTCCTAAGAGTACTTTTGCCATAGGTGACTGAATCGAAATGAGTCCTGTACTTGGGTTAGACTCTGTCCCACCCACAATGGTATAAACCACTTCTTCATCTGTATCTTGGTCTACCATTTTCACAGTTGTACCAAAACTAATTCTTTCATGTGCAAGTTTAGATGGTTCAATCACATGTGCACGTCCAACAAGGTCTGTAAGCTCATTAATACGTGCTTCCATAAGCCCTTGCTCATCTTTAGCCGCATGATACTCAGCATTTTCTTTCAAGTCACCCTGCGCTCTTGCTTCATCAATAATCGCAGCAATATTTCCACGTTCATTTGTTTTTAAATTTTCTAACTCTTCACTTAGTTTTTTATACGTTACTTCTAACATCGGCTCTTTTTGCACGATTGATCCTTGAGTGTTTATTGGAACGCTTTACATACATATAGATATGCATAGTGTTCTATGATTGTAAGTATTATAGCAAATAAGTTATAATAGTGTTCAAATTAATCACAAAGTATATTTTATGAAACACATTTTAGTCACAAATGACGATGGCTTTGACTCAAAAGGTCTTTTGGCTCTTGCTGAAGCACTCAAACCTTTGGCTAAAGTCACCGTAGTAGCACCCACCACAGAAAAGTCTGCCTGTGGTCACTCCCTTACACTCACGCGCCCCTTACACTTTGTAGAACTTGAAGAAAACTTTTACAAACTAGACGATGGTACACCAACAGATTGTGTATTTCTCTCCTTTAACAAACTTTTTGATGAGAATAACAAGCCTGATCTTGTCATCTCTGGCATTAATATTGGTGCCAATATGGGTGAAGATATTACGTACTCTGGTACTGCCTCTGCTGCTATGGAAGCTGTTTTACAAGGTATTCCTGCCATTGCCATCTCTCAAGTGTATACCAACTCTGGAGAAAGTATAGAAGCGTATGGCTATGACTTAGCAAAAGAGAGTATTGCCAAACTTGTAGAAAAGATTTTTGCAGGAGAGTATCCTTTGCCTGAACGTAAGTTTATCAATGTCAATATCCCCCCTATTGAAGCCTCTAAGTGTAAAGGCTTTAAAGTCACACGTGCTGGTAATAAAAAGTACGGATTCCACGCTGAAGTACACCACAACCCAAGAGGTAAAGAGTACTATTGGATTGGACTACCAAGACTAGAATGGATGGAAACCAAAGGACATACCACAGACTTTGAAGCTGTCTCAGATGGCTATGTATCGTTAACCCCTGTACACCTAGACATGACGTCACATGATGACATTGCAGATTTAAATAGTTGGTTAGTATGAGATTCCAACGCTGTAAATTACCATTGATAGGACACTTTTTAGGCAAAGCCAAAAAAGCTACGCTAACGCTGTGTTTGCTTCAGCAGCAGGCTCACACGACTAGTCGTGTTATAGGAGCATCATTATGAGATTTCAACGTTGTAAGATGCTCTTTGGAGATACAGACTTTGAGAAACTTCAAAATGCCAAGATACTCATACTAGGTGTAGGTGGTGTAGGTTCATACGCTTTAGACTGTCTCTACCGTTCAGGTGTTTCAGATATTACTATCTTAGATTTTGATGTCTATGATGAAACCAACCAAAACAGACAGATAGGTTCGGAGGCAGTAGGCGCTGTTAAAGTAGACCGTTTACAAGAACTTTACCCTGGCATTAAAACCATTCACCAACGTATGGATATGGTATGGGTGGCAGGATTTGACTTTGACCCCTACGATTTAGTTATAGACGCTGCAGACAGTACTAAAGTCAAAATAGAAGTAGCAAAGAAGTGTTACAAAAAACTCATCATGGCATTGGGTTCAGCAAAACGTTATGATGCCAGTAAAATTGAAGTGGCTTCCATTTGGAAAACCCATGGAGATGCCTTGGCAAGGAAAATCCGCAATGAACTCAAAAAAGCAAAGTTCACCAAAAAATTCACGGTGGTCTTTTCACCAGAAGATGACAAGTGTAAAGAGAAAGGTTCTTGTGTTGCTGTCACTGGAGCTGTTGGGTTAACGGTGTGTTCGGAAGCGATTAAAAAGATTCTTAAGTAGCGTGGGCATTCCTGCCCACGAATAAATGTATATGTGGGCAGGAATGCCCACGCTATCTTACTTCAATTTCCTATTTCTAGCTGCAAGTACCGTAAGTATAAACAACCCTGCCACGCCATAATAGACCCACATAGGGATAGGCACAGGATCACCTGCTGCGTATGAGTGTAGTCCTGAGAGGTAGTAGTTAACCCCAAAGTACGTCATAAGTACAGAGAAGTATGCCCAAGTAGCTGCGACATTGTAGACAAAGTTAGACTTGAGTGCTGGTAAGAAACGTAAGTGAAGCACGGTAGCATAAATGAGTATGCTCACCGCTGCCCAAGTTTCTTTTGAATCCCAGCCCCAGTACCGTCCCCAAGACTCATTGGCCCAGATGCC
>WTAE01000109.1 GCA_013139765.1 Sulfurovum sp. | reverse complement strand
AACTCTCTATATTCCCCACCACTTTACCCACAATAGTCACTTCACTAGCATCAATCGCCTGTGGAGGGTAGAGCGTATTGTCTGAAATGAGTTCAACCATACCATCTGCCCGTTGTTGGATACGTTTAATAAACAAACCCCCATTGGTTGAAGCAATAAAAATCCCATTTTTATTGATGTTGATTTGCGTTCTGTCTACAAAGACAATGCTTCCATCTTGTAAAGTAGGTTCCATAGACTCACCATCTACATGAATGGCTTCTAATTCTGTGTTTCCCATACCTACCATGTTGTGCATAATCTTTTCATCTATACTTATCATTTCGTGTTCTTCTTCATCAAAACCATAAGCACCCCCACCTGCAGATGCACGAATGTCTGAAAAGTAACGTACTTGAAAAAACTTCTCCGTCTCCTCTTTAAGCATGTCAACTGCTTGGTCAAAAAAGAGCCAATTCACTGAGATCTTCTTCAAGGCGCAAAACTCAAGTATCTCTTCATAAGGAATAGAATTTCTTTTTTTCATTGAGGCAAATGTACCTTGGGGGATGTTCAGTGCAAGAGCCACATCTTTATCAAACACTTTTTTACCAATGATACTTTCTGAAAGTACATCTTTTAATTTGTCTACAATCTCTGCTAAATTCATAAATACTCCTTTTTTGCTATATATATAGATAATTATAGTCTAGTTTTCTTAAAAATATGTCAATATGCAATATTTTTAACTATATTTTGTATTTTTTACTATAATTTGACATATTTAATTACAAAAGGATTTAAAATGAGTTATTCATTAAACAAAGAGTTATTAAGTTACGCAATGAAAATGGGATGTAAAACAGCAGCTGAGTTTGCAATGTTCTTAAAAGCTAGAAATTCGATTCTTTCACTGTAAAGCTTTAGGTGTACCCTTTAGCCAAACAGTAAAATATTAACTTCGTCACCAATCTCTTTAGATTTATCATCTTCAGCAGTGACTAAGAGTGCCACGTTACCAAGCATATTGGTTAAGATGGCAGAGGAACCTACTTTTTTACCTTCAAAGTTGACATAATACTCACCCTGTAAAAGTGACACATTACAAGCAGTAAATTCTGCTTTTTTTGCACGTTTTATAAAAGGTTCTTTAAGTTTCGCTTTTACAACTTGAAGTGTCGATTGACCTTGCTGTAATTTTTCTATAAGTGGAACAAGATAAAGTAGTGCCGTTACCGTAGAAGAGTAGGCAAAACCTGGCAGACCAATAATAAACTTATCGTCTTTTCGTGCCACCATGATGTGCTGACCAGGTTTTACACGTACGCCCTTAAAGACTACTTCACAGTCTAGCTCATAGATCACATCTTTCACAAAGTCAAAGTCACCCACAGACACACCACCTGTTGTCACAACAATGTCAGACTTCTCTAGCGCAGCAGAAATTTCTTTGGTAATCGTTGCTTTGTCATCTTTAATACACCCAAGCTGTAAAGGAATACCATCGTACTTTTTAACAATCGCTTCTAAGATGTAATTATTTGATGAACGTATTTGAGAATCATTTGTTTGTTCTTCGCCTAAAGAAAGAAGTTCAGACCCAGTTGAGATGATTGCAACAGTTGGTTTCTCATAGACCGACACATTAGCAATGTTTAAAGAAGCCAATACGCCAATTTGAGGGAAGTCAATCTTACTCCCTTTAGGAATAAGCAGTTGTCCTTTGGCATAGTTCTCACCAACAGCACGCACAGAAAAACCTTGAGGCACTTCTTCTTTGATGGTGATTTCATCCCCAGAAACTTCAACATTCTCTATAGGTATGAGTGTATCAGCACCATGCGGCATGAGAGAACCAGTAAATGTTTTAATACAGGTCCCACCGATGACTTCTTCTTTTAAAGCAGAACCTGCAGGATTAATGCTTCCCACCCTGAGTGTCCCTAAAGTCATATCTTCATGGATGATTGCATACCCATCCATTGCTGACGTTGGGAACTCTGGAGAGTTATGGTCTGCAATGATGTCTTCAGCCAAGACATAGCCCAAAGCATCTACAAGATAAAGTTCTTTTGTTTTGTAATTATTTATTTCAAGATTTTGTATAATCTCGATTGATTCATCAAAGTGTATCATGCTAGTAATCCTGCTCCATTCATCGCTGTACTTCTATCTGCTGCGTATATACGCTCACCATTTTTCACATCATATTTCCAAATGGGGGCATTGGCTTTAAAATCTTCAACAAACTCATCTATGAGTTCTAATGCCACACGACGTTTAGGTGAAAATACAGCGGAAACATATGAAGAGGTATGTACAGGTACATCACCAATGGCATGTGCCATCTTTACAACTGCACCCAATGCTTTTGCTTTTTCTTGCCACTCATCAAACCACTTTTGAAGTACTGGCTCATAAATATCAAAACTCAAAGCTTCGATGTCATCTTCTGCACGGATTGTTCCCACAAATGGGATGTAAGCACCATAATTTGACTCCGCCTGCTCATCGAGCCAGCGGCCAAAGATTTCTTTGGTATCTAAAGGACCGTTATAAAGTTCCACAGTCTAGCCACCACACACAGGAGGTAAAATGGAAACTCTATCTCCATCTTTAAGTGTAGTGCTTAAGTCGTTGACCATCGTGTCATTTAAGGCTACTGCACATTTGTCTAACCATTGTGTCAAAGTACTGTCTTCTTTTAACTTTGCTGATACATCTTTGAGTGTTGCAGCTTCCATTTCCATAGGTGCTTTACCAATGGGACCTAAAAATTCTACTTTTATCATGAGAAAATTCTCCTTAGGGACTTGCCCTTATTCTAACGCGATTATAAATCTTGTTTGGTATAATTACGCTTAAACAGGATTGGGAGGGACTTTTACATTATGTTATTTGGTTCGATTTCATACCTCAATCTTTTACCTTTTCAAGTGTTTTTAAAACAACACATTTCACACAATGCCACAAAAATGGCCCTCAACCACAGACGAGATGTCCCTTCACAAATTAACAAAGCTCTTAAACGCAGAGCCATCCATGCTGCCTTTATCTCTTCAGTTGAATCACGTAAATATCGCTGTACAGATTTAGGTATCATCGCCCATAAAAAAGTCTACTCGGTCTTACTCCTAGAAGGTAAAAATGAGTCAGACCCTGCTTCTGCAACTTCCAACCTCTTAGCAAAAGTCTTAAACCTGCAAGGTAAAGTACTCATTGGCGATGCTGCACTCAAACATTACTTGCAAGGAAAAGAGGGGATAGACTTGGCTGAGGCGTGGTACGAAAAAACTGGTTTGCCTTTTGTCTTTGCAAGACTTTGCTACAACAAACATGGGAACAGCATAGAGAAACTAGCCTTTGCCTTTGCACAGACAAAAACAAAAATACCCCAATACATTTTAAAACGTGAAGCAAAAAAAAGAGACATAAGCCCAAAAGAACTTAGCTGGTACCTAGAACATATCTATTATAAGATGGATTGGAAAGCAAAGAAGTCTTTAAAGAAATTCTTGAAAATGTAGCGTGGTTCATTCTTGCCCACGATTAACACAGTGAAGATACTCATATCAATTGCAAATTGTTCGTGGGCATGAATGCCCACGCTACGGTTATTCTATCGTAGCAATCGCTTTTTCGATACGCGCTACCGTTTCATCCACACCTAAAATAGCCATAATCTCATCAAGCCCAGATCCAGTCATAGCACCAAGTAAACTCACACGAAGTGGCATACCTATTTTACCAAAACCTATCTCTTTTGTCTCAACAATCTTTTCCATTACTTCATGGTAATCACAAGGAAGGTGTAATGTTTTCTCCCAGTTTTGCAACATCGAAGCAAAATCACCCAAAATAGTTTTAGCTTCACCTTTAAAAGCTTTTTTAGATGCTTTTTCATCATAAATACTTGGTGTAGCGAGTATGATATTGATCTGCTCTGCGAGTTCTACAAGTGTTTTACCTCTCTCTTTGGTAGCATCAAGAAGTAACTCTAACTTATCGTGTCCATGTATATCTACTCCGTACTCTTTAAGAATTATTGCAAGTTCATCGTTTGGCGTATTTTTAATATAGTGTGCATTAAGCCAAAGGAGTTTATCCAAGTTGTAGTTTGATGAAGATCTATTAATATTTTTAGGGTCAAATAACTCTATCATCTCATCAATACTAAAGATCTCTTGGTCTCCATGACTCCAACCAAGACGTACTAAAAAGTTTAACAATGCTTCAGGAAGATAACCCATAGTTTTATATTCCATCACATCTGTTGCACCATCACGTTTAGAGAGCTTTTTACCCTGTTCATTATTTATCATTGCCACATGGTTAAAATGCGGAAGTTCTAGACCCAATGCTTTATACACCACTATCTGCTTAGGTGTATTGTACAAGTGGTCATCGCCACGTATCACTTCGGTAAGTCCCATAAGTGCATCATCAATGGCTACTACAAAGTTATATGTTGGTGCGCCATCTGCACGGGCAATCACAAAGTCATCTACTTCATCAGCAGAAATATTTATTTCACCTTTGACACCATCTTGAAAAGTAATCATACCCTCTTGTGGTGCTTTAATACGAATCACTGGTTCTATTCCCTCAGGAGGTGTTCCCGTAAAATCACGGTAACGTCCGTCATAACGTGTACGCTCTTTTTTAGCCATCTGTTCTTCACGTAAAACAGACAATTCCTCTTTAGACATATAACACTTATAAGCTTTACCCTCTTCAAGCAATTGGTCAATATACTTTTTGTAAAGGTCAAAACGTTTAGACTGATACACCACTTCACCATCATGACTCATTCCAACCCATTCAAAAGCTTTTAAAATAGCATCTTTGGCTTCTTCTGAGTTACGTGCCATGTCAGTGTCTTCAATACGTAGAAGGAATTCACCTTTGTCATGTTGTGCTGTTAGCCAAGAAAAAAGTGCGGTTCTAAGCCCACCAATGTGTAAATAGCCTGTTGGACTTGGTGCAAAACGTGTTACTGTCATAATAAAACCTTGAAATAAATTATGTGATTGTAGCTAAATGTGGTTAAAGGGGATATTTTTTCTATTTTATGCGTGCATTTTATGGGCAAGTGCCCACAAGATAAAGTTCTAACTTTTCTTTTTTGTTTCTTTTTTATGTCTTGTATTTGATTTCACATCTTTCTTTATATTAGAAGCAATGCTTGGTCCAACACCTTTGACACGTGTTAGGTCATCAAAAGATTTAAATTTACTTTTTTTTCTCTCTTCTATAATAGCTGACGCCTTAGCCTCACCAATTCCATTAATCTCTATTAACTCTGCTTTAGATGCCGAATTCAATTGATTTAAACTCATCGCACATACACTGGTAATAGTAAGCACTAAAAACCCTAACGTTACTTTTTTTAACATTCTTTTCCTTTTAAAGTAAAATATTTAGTTATAGTTAAATATAACTAAAGCACTATAACCAATATTTTCTTTAATCTACTGTATAATCATTAAAAAAAGAAGTATTTACTCATGATTTCACTCTTTATCTATCCATTTTTATTATCATTAGGCGTACTGATGGCAATCATATATTTTAGCCATAAACATCAATTTTTCTTAGATGATTCCAGTCATGATAAACCACAAAACTATCATGAAGAATCTACGCCTAGAGCTGGAGGTATAGGTATTATCTCGGGCATGCTACTTTTACTATTATCCCCTTTTGGTTTAAAATTGATACTCCCAATTATTCTTGCTTTTATGAGTGGTATTTTTGAGGATTATCATAATTCACTTAGTCCTAGACGGCGCCTTGCCTTACAAATCACTGCTGCACTTTCAGCTATTTGGCTTACTGATGCAGTTGTCACTTATTTAGGTTTAGGCATCAGTATGCCCTATTGGATGGGAGTAATTTTCAGTACCTTTGCCATTGTAGGTATGATGAATGCTATTAATATTATTGATGGCTTTAACGGTTTGGCATCAGGGATTATAATTCTTATATTACTCTCATTTTCTACTACTGCTTACACGCAAGAGAACATCGCTCTTTTCAATATTATCCTCATTACATTAGGTTCAACAGTAGGATTTTTCCTATTAAACTTTCCAAAAGGTAAGATATTTTTAGGTGATGGAGGTGCTTATATGTTAGGCTTTATTGTGGCTATTCTAGGTATCTTTCTCGCAAGTAACTATGAGAGTGTCAGTCCCTGGTATGTACTCGCTATCTTTATCTACCCTGTTTGGGAAGTACTTTTTTCTATCATACGAAAACTTTATATAGGTCTCTCGCCTATGCAACCAGACAGCAATCATTTCCACATGCTTGTGTATAGGCAAATTACACATAGCAATCCATTAACCGCATTTTTTATATTGGTTATGTGTATCCCTTTTATGTCAGTATCAACACTTTATTATGATAGGTCTATCTTAAATATCATCCTTGCATGTTCATTTATTACTCTATATATGTCATTATATTTTTACTTATATAGAAAAGATTTAGCCCAATAAGTTTTGATAAAATCTTAAATATATATTTTTCTTTTTTTCTAAATTAAACTTTTCATTAAAAAGTTTTTCTGAAGATTTCCCTAATTCTTCGAGGTCATTCTTTTGTAAGCCTTCCAATACTTTTACAAGTACATCAATATCATTTTCTACTAAAAAACCATTTTCTTGTATAAAAACTTGCATTGAAGGGATGTCACTCAAGATAAGGGGTATACCACAAGATAGTGCTTCCATCACAGCCAAAGACATACCTTCACTATCACTAAGTAGTGCAAAGACATCAGCCTCCTTCAATGCAGCATTCACATTTGTTGCTGCATCTAAAAAAGTTACATTTACAGGAGCTTTCTCTTGTAAATTTTGTAAATTTTCTCCTTCACCCACTAAAAAAATATGTATATTTGATAGCTTTTTCGCCGCTTCTATTAATAAGTCCTGTCGCTTAGGATATTCAAAACGCGCAACCATGACCACAGATAATACTTCTTTGGACTTATCCCTTAATACTAAATCTTCCTTTTCCTCCACAACACATGGTGCAATAGCATTTTCAATCAATATAAGCTTGCCACTATCAATCCCTATGAACTCAAGTCCTTTACGATAATCTTCTTTAGAAACAACCAAAATAGCTGTTGTTAGCACAGATAATATTTTTTCTATCTTTCTATGTACCCAATTACCACGATAAATAGCACTCCATCCATGACTGACATACACTATTTTTAAACTTGGTATCAAAATTTTTAAAAGTCGAGCATAAATTCCGGCATTTGCGCTACTTGCTACAATCATATCTATTTGACTTGTTTTTACAAAGTTATAAATCTTAAACAAGTAAGAAAGTGATGAAAAACTATATAAGTCCTTATTAATGAATATATCTTGGCACAAAGCTTCTACTTTATCGACAAGCCAACCATCACTACCTGTTGCAAAATAAATTTCATATTCTTTAGAAAGGAGGTTAATTTGGTCATATGTCCATTTTTGTGCACCCCCAACTACAGGGTGTGTTGTTATGAATAATACCCGTTTCATATTTTATTTTTTATTTTTTAAGTTTATAAATTTTACTATAGGGAGAGGAGACCACTAACTCAAATAAGTCTTTATCATATTTTCCAAGTATAAACATCTGCACATATGTTGAGTTAAAGGTTTGACTATCCATCACTATAAAACGTTTATAACTTTTCATATAGACAACTGCATATTTTCCGTCATGATGGTACATTCTCGATTGTAACTTAATAGTTTCATTATTTGTGTTTTCAGTAATCACAAAGTGCTTTACACCTACATTTTGTTTGCCTAAAATAAGGTTTCCATTTTTTGCATCAAAAGTAATTCCATTTGCAAAAGAGATTACCCTATCTTTTTCACTAACTGCAGTCGTTGGATAAAAAGAAATTCTACGCTCTGCTTTTCCTGTTGACAAATTCAAGTTTCCAAAAACCATCACTGTAGGAAAAATATTGAGCATCCTATAGGGAAGATACAAGTACACATCTCTTGTTTTTTTAGGAAGTTCATACATACCATTCTCAAGTTCAGATAAAAGAGTATTGGGATCAACCTGATCTTCTTTTCCGTTCTTAAAAATAGTATCCGCGACAACAGAGTAGTTAGAGTCTACATATGTTTCAACAGATAAGCGACTTAGGTTTGCAACTAACTCCTGTGATGATGTCTGCATAATCTTGGAGATCAAATAATTATCATGGCCATGCTTTCCCCCATCAATAAGTGTATTTGTATTGGAATAGAACCAAATAGGGTAACCATAGTCCCACCATGTAAGAGTATAGTCTCTAGGATCTGACATTTTATCAAGTTTTACAAGATCATTCACTTCTGTTTTATTGAGAACCGTGGGTACTTTATAACCAATAATATGTGTTATATTTGGATATACCATGCCAGCTGTAAATACACTCATAGCAACTAAGTATATACTCTTTTTATCTGAAATACTTACAGTAATCACATGAAAAAGATAAATAGCAGACAAGGCAGCAATAGGAACTGCATAAACAGTAAACCTCAGTCCTGCCCATAAAGATAACACACCTACGCCAATCATAGGTAACGCAATTATAAAAGGCTTGTGTCTCATTACCAATACTATATACCCAACAAGACTCAGTATTACCCCAATTTGTGAACCGGAAATCCTATTTGCCATTGTTGAGAAAGGAATAGCACCTGCCTCTCTTACCGTTTGAATTACCTGGTAAAAATGTAAACCTTCAGCATCAACTCCTCTGTCAAGAAAGCTAAAGACTCTTCGTAAAATTTCGCCAAAGATATTGCCAAAAGCTAAATACCCAAGAAAGAAAGCCAAAGCAATATACAAAAGTTTTTTCTCTTCCATTCTAACTTTTAACAATACTATTAGTAGAAGTACAAACAGTCCTACCCGTACCACAACAGGTAAAGAAGTCATCAATACAATACTGAGTAAAATGACACTCCCATAAAGTACAATGCCTCCCTCTTTAAAGTTATTTGTTTCATCACTCTTGATCCAACCTTTATACTCCAGTGCCAAATAAATAACTAACATCACAAACATTGCATTCACGATGGTCATTCCCTGAGGGTAAAAATAGGGATAGATAAATATCAAAAAAGATGCTAATAAAATACTGCTCAAATCTTTCTTGTAAACAATATGCATAAAAGAGTAAAAGATTCCAAACTGTAAAAGTACCGAGAACATATCGGTATCATAATAGCCTGTCATAGTCCGGTTATAATAACTCCAGGCGATTCCTCCCAGCAATGCTGCAAAAAAACCAAGTATTGTATGCCCCATCAATCGTGCAGTTAAGATAATAGGGATGACAATTAAAGAAGATATCACCGCAGGGAGATATAGGATGACTGTTTCCAAAGAAAAAGGTGTAAACTTAGTTGCATATACAGTAAGTAGTACCAATCCTTGGCTTACCCCAAATGCACTTGCTCTTTGTTTGTCCATTGCAGTCAAGCCATCTAAAATATCCCTTGCTCCTGTCGCAAAAAAATACCCATCATTGGTATTGATCATCAATTGTCCTGCATATCTAAATGATTCATTATCAGAAAAATACATTGGCCAATACATTCGGATAAGTACACTAAATAGATAAGACAACAAGACAACAAGCAATAAGATGCTTATGTTTTTTTCAATAAAACTCTCTTTTTTCATATTTTTCCTTCAATCTTGAAATATAGTTTATTATTAGCCATCATTCTACATGGTTTTACATGAAAAACAGACAACACTATAAGTATTGAGGTCAAAATATATAAAAGTTATTTTCATTTTTACTCTTATTTTTTCCTAAGAAATACTACAAGATGTTCAATTTTAATCCTCCAGGTTAAAACCTCTTCTACACACCTTTCCATGTCTTTTTGCATATTTTTAAATTCAAGACTCTTATAAAAACTTATGATCTTTTGTAAATCTATTAAAGATTCATTATTTTTCACATCATACAGATATCTTTTTATATTCTGCATATCTTGATCAAATGCACTATAAATAAAAGGAATACCTCGGGCGATATACTCTTTAGATTTTAAAGTGGAGGATTCTTTCATCTCCAAGCGATGCATTGCCAATGAGTCACATGCCACATGTGTTGTTGAAAAAACCTCATCTAAATCTTGACCAAAAAGTTTTCCATGCAATAGAACTATAATATTTTCATTTTCTTTACATTTTCCTATCAATAAACGTGTATTATTGCTTACTTCACCCACAACATGAAGATGGATTTTATATCTAGTATCATGGTAAAACATTAAACTTTTGATCAATCTATCTAAACCATGCCATGGGGAAAAAGAAGAAGCAATAATTGTTAAATGAAAGACATCATGTAGTTTTGGTACTTTATGCATTATAAATTTTCGAGGATTTATTCCATTTGAAAAACGATGTAATTTGCCTTTAAAGCTAACTCTTTCTTTTTCATATGCTAACACATCGTCCGACATCGCAGTTAAACCACTTATATATTTAAAAAAATGAGGTGCTAAAAATTTTTCCATTATATATTGCGATGTTTTAAATAATTTATTTAAGTTAAGTTTTTTAATTTCTTCAAGTTCTTTAGTATGATGTTGAGTGATAACTTTATATCCATATTTTTTAGCAAAACTCACTGCAGAAAAGTCCATCATTGGATAACGAAGATATATTCTGTCATATTTTTCCAAGTCAATAATTTTTTCTATGACACTAAAAGTAAAAATCCTTAAATAAAGCTCAAAAAATCTACCCATTGAAAAATACTGATCAACTTTTTTATAAAAAATATTATCTATAAAACCTTCTTGCTTTCTGTTCAACAAATAAACATCTATGCCTTTATCAACATAATATGGTGCTTCTTCTCGTAATTTTTTTTCCACTCCTGACATATTATCTCTGGAGTAAAAAAGGCTAATATAGGCTATTTTCATTTTTGCTCCATTAATTTTTGAATTAATACATCAACTTCTTTAATTTTCTGCTTCATTGACCACTCATCATGATGAGCTTTAATATTTATTCTAACTTTCTCTAAATAATTTCTATCTTGCAATGTTTCTATTGCCTTGGTCAATGCAGACAAATCATTATAATTACATGCTATCCCATAATTATTGGTATTAATAATCTCTTTCCCATCACCTTCTGGCAATGCTCCCAATATCGGAAGACCCAGATTTATATATTCATAAATTTTTGAGGGAACACAAGCACCATAATAATCATTGGCAAGACTAACAAATCCGACATCTATATTTTCTGTCATAAATTTTAAAAAAATATCATGAGGCAAAAAATCTATAAATTTTATATTATCATCATTTATTTTTTGCAATGGCTTATAGTGACTCCTATCGCCAACAAAAAACAATTGTATATTTTCTTTATTTGTAACTCTTTTATATGCTTCATATAGCATCTCTGGTTTTTGTGTACTGCCCATCGTACCAACATAGGCAATACACAATTTTCCATCTTTCAATTTTGTATTATTTAGCAACTCCATAGGTTCTACATATCCAAAATAGTTATTATGTATTTTATCTTTCAGATAGCTAAATCTTTTACTTAAAACATTTGCATAGTATTGCGATGATGTTATTATAAGATCTACGTTATTTAAATACTTTTCTTGAGACTTTTCTCTACCAATATGAGGCTTTTTATCTGGTCTTAAACCATTCATATAGCCGTACTGAAGGGGATCATGAAAATTCACAATAAATTTACATCCAAGTTTCTCTTCCAGAAGGGAGCCAATCTTTATCATTCCAAGTTCTCCACCACTAGTAGCAAAGACGATATCATCTTCTTTTACTTTATTCTTCAGGTACTCAAATGCATTTTTTACCCATTTGTCAAGATAGTCTTCATAAATACCCAGTCTCTCAAGTAACGATGAAAACTTTTGAATATGTTTAAATGGTATTTGAATTATATTGTTATCTATATTTACATTATTAGAGCCATAGTTTGGCATTACAACAGTTACCTCCCATCCTAACTCTTCTAGATATTTAACTGCTCCCGTTCTCAGTAAGGGACCACCACCATTTTGGTAAGGGTAGTATGTCCGCGTTAAATACCATATCTTCATTATTTTTTCCTGATCTTTAATACAGTTAAATAACCTTCATATTTGTAAAAGATATCCAGAAACTGAAAAAACCATTTCAAAGGTGGTAAAAAATTAAGCCATCTCATGAGTGACTTTTTAGACAGTATTAGTCTTTTTTCTAAAATTAAATTAGAATTATTAATCTCATTTTTTAGTTCATATATCTTATATTCATCCGGGTATGGCCATTTTTTCAATAACTTTCTAATTTTATATGCCAACCTATATGGCAAACTATAATGATTTGGAAAAGCTATGAACATTACCCCCCCATCTTTCAATATTCTAGCATACTCTCTAAATGCTTTGGTTCTTTCTGTTTCATTAAAATGTTCAATAACTCCTGCATTAAAAACAATATCAAACTGTTTGTTTTCAATTGGCATATCAAACATATCTGCAACAATAAAATCAGCCTTTTTATTCAATTTTACATGAGCTTGCTCAGTTAACTCTATGGCTAATGGGTTTAAATCTAACAATGTTTTTTCAAAATAATCAGAGAGCAGTAAGCTTGTTACACCCAGTTCACAACCGACTTCAATTATTTTTGTATTATTACCTAATTCTTGATTAATTAATTCAACTAATTCATTTTGAAAAATAGCAGGTTTATTATAATAATTTATAACACTATCTACTGTGCTATTCTTGATATGATTAATCCAAATTTCTTCTTGTGTCATCTTAAAAAACCCCTTTACTAAATACTATTAATACAAAAATAAAAATTCCTATATACTCAATACCTATTAATACATTATATTTTTTGTTCATATATTTAAAACTCAGAACTTGCATAACAACTGAATACAAAAATAATCCCATAAAACTAGCGAATGCAGCACCTACGATTCCATAAATTGGTATCAACCACCAATTTAATAAAGCATTAGTTCCGAAAGAGAAAAATGCCAAGAATGGGTAGAACCATACTTTTTTGTGAAATCCAAGTACTAGCGATGGAATTTTATAAAAACCACCCATCATAAAGCCTGCCATTACAAAAGGCATAACACCGGCAGCTTCTTTATAGTTATCATTTGAAAACATACTAACTATAATTGGGCTAAGTGCGGATATAATCATGGTAATGATAACTAATCCTAAGTAATACCTATATGAAAAATGTTCTAAATCATCTCTTCCTTTTTCATAGTTTTCATTCATGTCATTAAATACTTTTGGTAATATTGATTGTGATATAGCTTCATAGACCATAGATAATCCTTGACCCAACATATATCCAAGTGTATAGATACCTACTGCACTATCACCCATGTAGTGTTTTATAAATATTCTATCAAGATATATAAATGCTATCCCTTGAATAGATGCTATCATACTAGGAAGAGTAAGCAAAAAAGTCTCTTTTGCCATCGCTTTATTAAAAGTCAGCTTTAGTCTAAATAAATTTTCTTCTGAAAACTCTTTTATAAGGGTAAATACATTTAATAAGTAACCCAACCCTTGACCACTTATTCGGCCAAAAATACCAAAATGAAATACTGAAATAAATAAAACAGAAGAAGCATGATTGATAAATGTTTGAAATATAGTATGTTTTAGCACAGAAGTAGATTTATGTTCATTGTATAGCACTCTAGTAAGAAAACTTACATAAACTCCAAAAATGCCTGTACAAATTGTAATAAAATAAATCATTTGACTATTTGGTTCTATCCAGTTTGATACAAAGTCCATCAAACCAAGTCCAATGATCAATACAATAGAAGATATAAAAGTAATAATCCAAAAAATTGTACTTAGATACTCATCTCTTTTTGTAGCTCTATAATCAAAATAAAATCTTGTACTTCCAGAGTCTAAATTTAAAGATGCAAAGGTCATCACATATTTGAACAACACAAGATATAAAGCCAATATACCAAACTGAGCTGGAGAAAATACTGCTGTGTAATATTTCATCATAATCAATGATGTACCCGCAGCTATCACTGAGCCAGTTAAGTATTTTGTAGCATGTTTCAAGATAATACTAAACATTTATTACTTTATCATACATTTCTTGATGTTTTTTAGAAAAGTCACTTTTATAATCAAGGTCTGGCCATCTTTTTTTTAAAAGAGTTTTTGATAAAATTAATTTAATGATTTGCTTTAATGCTTCCATATATATTTTAAAATTATATTTGACCTTTTTATCAGGCTGATTAAATACTTTCATCACTTCTTCGGCTGCTCTAATATAATTCTTGCCATCTCCATATTCAATCACATCTTTTATGATTGTATCTCTAAAGGACTGTAAATATTCAAATTCTGCTATTGTTCCATTATTAAAATACTCATCCATTAAAACTTGTGCATCCTGTGCATTCTTAACTATAGGTGAACCTTTATGTACATTTTCTCTTATAAAATCACTTCTAGTAGGGTTAATGAGAAAGGTTTGTTTATTTAAGAGCCAAGATTCTAAAGCTGTTGTTGTTTCATATCCAATCCATAAATCTGATATATTTATAAGGTCACTTATTTGATATTGTTGATTTTGATACTTATTTGATACAAATACATTTTCATAATTTTCAAATCCGTAAAATTCATTCTTCTTAAAATCTATTGTTCCAGGATGATATCGTAAAATAAAAAGGGTATCTGGATTATTCTCTATGAGTTTTTTGTATATTTTTTGGAGTGAAAATAAGTCTTGACGATGCATCTCTATTTGTTCTTTTCCAAAAGTTGAAATGAGATACTTTTCATGCCTTTCATAGTAGTCATCAAATAAGTGATCAAACCCCCAAGCTGCAATACCAATTATCTTTTGAGATTTAAATTTGTTTTTCGATAAAAAGTTCTCTTTTGTTTGAAAATTTAGTAAATTATACCTGTCAAAGCCTGTTGCCCCTGTTGTGACTATTTTATTTTTTAATTCGGGATAGTTTTCTAAAAAAATATTTTCACTTCTTTTACTCCACAGAAGCATTTTATTAACATATAACTTTTTTTCTTTATTCCATCCCCATAAAAACTGTTCCCATGCTTTAGGCTTTACATTTCCCTCTGAAATAAATGTTACAACTTTGATACCTGATTTATAAGCCAACTTTACTATTTTATTATTCTCATCTGCACCTTGAAAGTTTGATATTATTAACATCTTAGGTTTATATTTTAGTAAGTAATAATACCCATTGAATATACTTTCTGTTTTAAATGTTAAACTATACCTTTCATGCAAATAAACTAATACAGGCGTAACTATATGGAGATCTCTATCACTTGTAGGCCATTCTAGATTTAATATATCAAGTTGCTTCAATTATTTATCTCCAATTGAGTCTATCTCCAAATTCATAATCTTTATCTGCCATTTTACCTAAAACATCATTTAGATATTTTGGATGCATCCCATATCCTGGCCTAACACTTCTTATATTTTTTTCTGTAAAAACCTCACCTGCTTTAATATCCTCAGCAACATATAGGCTTCTTGAAAACTGGCGACTTTTTTTCTTTTTTTCACTCATACTATAGTCAACTTTCCCAAGTAGCTTTTCAGTATCTTTTACTGCTTTTATCATTTCTGAAAACTCTTCTTTATCTAAAGAGAAATCTGCATCTGCTCCACCTATTGATTTGTCTAAGATGAAATGTTTTTCAATGACTTTAGCGCCTAGTGTTGTTGCAACAACTGGAGACGTTGTACCGAGTGTATGATCAGAAAAACCACTGATTACACCAAATGTTTCAGCTAAGTTAGGGATTGTTAGTAAGTTTGCATCTTCTAATGCAGCCGGATACGCTGATGTACATTTAAGTAAGATAATCTCATGATTATCTTCTGCACGACAGATGTCCACAGCATCTTGTATCTCCTCTATAGTCGCTATTCCTGTTGAGATAATAATAGGTCGTCCCTTGGAGGCGGTATAACGAATAAGTTCATAGTCAGTAATTTCAAATGAAGCGATTTTATATGCGGAGGGGTTAAACTGTTCTAAAAAATCAACAGCTGTTTTGTCAAAGGGAGATGAGAAAATATCGATACCTATCTCTCTTGCATAATCAAACAGTTCTTTGTGCCACTCCCAAGGAAGATAGGCTTCTTTATAAAGATCATACAGTCTTTTATCATCCCAAAGCGTTCCACCTTTGATAATGAAATCTTCCTTGTCGCTGTCCAAGGTAAGAGTATCGGCGGTATAAGTTTGAAGTTTTATAGCGTTTGCACCTATCTCCTTAGCTGCTTTTATGGTCTCTTTAGCAATTTCTATTTTGCCACCATGGTTAGCAGAAAGTTCTGCAATAATATAAACACCCTCCGTCATAAGATTAAAATTACCTATTTTCATTGTCAAGCTCCATATATATTACATCTCTATTATTAACTTGCTTCGTCATTGTATTCCTAAAATCATATCGCTTATACAGTTTAATAGCAGATATATTGTCTTCAAATACTTCAGAAACTAAAGTCTCAACCTTTAGTATATTAAAGCCATAGTCAATGATTTTTCTCATCAAAAAACTTCCAACTCCCATTAAGTCCGGATTACTATAAATACCAAACTTAGCATTTCTCTTTTCATAGTCAATACTTGTAAAGTCAATAACCCCTATAGCTTGAGCACCTTCTTTGACCAAGAAATAAACGCTATCTTCTATTGAATGTAAAGAATTAATATAGTTTAAATGATTATCCAAGCTTATTGTCTCTTGTGAAAACATCCATTTGCGGACATTTGGATGGTTTCGCCACGCTAAGACCATCTTTTTTTCTTCTAAGGATAAATTTATAAAGTTGATGAGTTTTACCCTTGTACTTTCTAATAATATCTCAATTTTAGTTTTTAGATCGTCTTTATTAAAACTTTCAAGAACTAAATAGTTTTTATTGGCCAAGTACCTATACATTTCATCTTGATTAGAGGCTGTTTTAATAGCAATAAGGGGTGTATCCATATAAACTATTTCATTAACGGTAACACTCGGTGTCACAATTGCAAAGTCAGATTTCTTCATCAATTTAGCTATATTATTAGTATTGACATGTAGAGTAACATTGTCTTTACCGACAATATACTCTTGTAATGCATTTAAATATTGATTAGCCGTAGTCGTTACAACATTTACATGAATATTTGAGAAGTTTTTTAAAACTTTTAAAATTTGAATATTCAGATTAGAATGATCTGCTCCGCCCATTGCTATGAAAATATTTTGTGTTTTTTGAGTAGCTTTCGTTTGTTTTATTTTTTCAGATCTAAACTCATCTCTTAAAAGAGTAAAACCTGCTCCACATCTAAGCTCACAATTTTTGGGAACTAAATTTTTGTACCTTGTACTGTCTGCGTATATGTTATGATTTAGTAAGATGTCACAATGGTGTTTTTCATAAGTATCATCTAGGGTAAAAATAGTTATGCCAGTGATTTGTCTCAATGCTTTCTCATAGCCATAATCTATACCATAATGGTCAATAACAATCATCTTAATAGAGTATTTTTTAATAATGTTAATGAGTTCTTCCATATCGTTAGAATTTAGAATCTCAATTGCATAATTTTTCTCTTCGATTTTATGATTGATATTACCCGGGAGGTCTTGCGTTGCAAAGATGATATTTGCATCTTTAAATTGTTCCGCTAAGACCAAGTCTCGCATGATGTGACCTGTTCCAATGGTTGATGATGAGTCTGCTCGAAAGAGAATATTCATCTACTTGTTACTCTCTTGAATAACTTTGTACATTATTTCGGCTCTTTGCCAATCTTCCAGCGTATCAATATCTTGGACTAAATATCTCGGTAGCATGATGGGGATACTATCTTTTCCAAACATGATCTCGTCAGATGTTTGATCTACTTTGGTCCAGTAAAACTGACCAGCATCTTGATAGGCTTCATCTAAGTCTTGTGAACGTGTCATGTAGTATTCTGGAGTAAACATCTCACATCGTCCATCATCTTTTACTTTAAACGTACGCTGAATAGGAAACGGCATAGAAGTTGCAGAGAATGCATTAATAGCAGTGGAGTTCTTTAATTTATCGTACCCTTCAATGAGGTACTTAGATTGTAAAAGAGGGGCAGTAGCGTAAATTGTACATGCATACTCAAACACCTCTCCATTTGCTTCTAACCATTTAAGTGCATGATCTATTACATCACCAGTACCTGTAAAGTCATCGGAGAGTTCTTTAGGTCTTATAAATGGGACATCGGCGCCATACACCCTAGCGATTTTAGCGATCTCTTCATCATCTGTTGTGACAATAATTTTGTCAAAAAGTTGTGTTTCTAAAGCAACTTCTATAGAGTAGGCTATAAGAGGTTTGCCATAAAAATCTTTGATATTTTTTCTCGGAATCCGTTTACTCCCACCACGAGCAGGAATGATTGCGATGCTCTTAGTCATTTAAAACCTCAAAAAGAGTTTTAATAACATATGATTGTTCCTCATCTATCATCTTTGGATACATTGGTAGTGAAAAACACTCTTCGTAATAGTTGTCCATTATAGGAGTGTGCTCATCTCCATACCCTAGTGCTTTATAATAAGGTTGTTTGTTAATGGGCATATAGTGAAGTTGAATACCAATGTCTTTTTCTCTTAGTCTGTTAAAAAGGTCAACTTTCGATAGCTTAAGCTTTGTAAAGTCTACTTTGACAACATAGAGGTGGTATGATGATTTACCATCATAGCTGTAAAGTGGTTTTACTCGCGTGTCTATAAAAGCTTCATCATATTTTTTGACAAGCTCAATGCGTCGTTCAATAAAGCTATCCAATCTTTTAAGTTGTGACAGTCCTAGTGCACACTGAATATCAGTAATACGGTAATTAAAACCTAACTCTCTCATCTCATATTCCCAAGGTTTCATCTCTGCTGTTTTAACCATGCCATGAGCTCTAAGTGTCAAGAGTTGCTCGTAGATTTTTTTTGAATTGGTTGTAATGGCACCACCTTCACCAGTTGTCATGTGTTTAACGGGGTGAAAAGAAAGTATGGATACATCACTGTTGGTACAAGATGCAGCTTTAATGTTCCCATCTTTTGCACCGATAGCGTGTGCACAGTCTTCTACAATAGTAACAGTGTAAGTATCTCTAAGGTATTTTAGTTTTTTTTGATTTATCATACGGCCTGAAAAAGCAACTACATATATGGCTTTGATGGAAGGGTCTTTTTTTAATGCCTCTTCACATAGGTCAAGATCAATGTTCCCATCTGTTGCGATATCCACAAAAATAGGTTTTGCACCTACATACAGAACAGCATTAGATGTAGCTAAAAAAGAGTTGGGTGTGGTTAATACTTTATCGTCTTTACTTAATAAGACAAGAGAAGAAAGATGTAGTGCAGCAGTGCCATTAGCTACAACCACACAGTATTTAGCTTCGCAGTAAGAGGCAAGAGCTTCTTCGAATGCTTTTACTTTTGCTCCCGTGGTTAAATAGTCAGAATTTAATACCTCAACGACAGCATCAATATCATTATAATCTATACATTGTTTGCCATACGGGATAAAATTCATTAAATATACTCTTTTGCCATTTCTAAAAGTTTTTCATGGCTAACCCACTCTGTATTGTTCCCGGAGTTGTACTCAAATCCTTGCTCTACTGGTACACCTTTTTCTCCAAGTTTATTCTCTGTAAAATCAGTAATATGTGAAAATTGAATCGTAGGCTGTATCACAAAATGGTCGTCAAACTCTAGAGTTAGATGCGAATCGTCCGCAGGGCACATAATCTCATGAAGTTTTTCTCCTGGACGAATACCTATAATTTTATGTGGCAAATTAGGAGCAATGGCTTTAGCCAATTCTGTTATATACATAGAAGGTATTTTAGGAATAAAAATCTCACCACCATACATTCTCTCAAAGTTCTTGAGTACAAAATTCACACCATCATCAAGTGTAATCAAAAATCTTGTCATTTTCTCATCAGTAATAGGAAGCTCAGTTGCACCTTCATCAAGAAGCTTTTTAAAGAAAGGAATAACAGATCCACGACTTCCCGTAACATTACCATAACGAACTACTGAAAATCGTGTTTTTCGACTGCCTACCATATTATTAGCTGCCACAAAAAGTTTATCTGAAGCCAATTTAGTCGCACCATAAAGGTTAATAGGATTAGCAGCTTTATCTGTAGAGAGTGCAATAACTTTATCTACTTCACATGCTATAGCTGCTTCAATAACATTTTGAGCTCCATCAATATTGGTTTTGATACATTCCATTGGATTGTATTCTGCCACAGGTACATGTTTGAGTGCTGCTGCATGTATGACAAAATCAACGCTATCCATTGCTTCTTTAAGTCTCGAACCATCTCTTACATCACCAATAAAATAACGCATACAAGGATCATTAAATTCTTGTCCCATTTCATATTGTTTAAGTTCATCTCTACTGTAAATAATAATTTTATTTGGTTTATATTTTGAAAGGATAATTTCAGTATATTTCTTCCCAAAACTTCCTGTTCCACCAGTAATTAGTATATTTTTATTATTAAACACTATTCTGCCTTTTTATTATCAATTGTTTTAATTATACCTTATTGACCTTGCCTTATCAATGTTCAAACCATACTAAGTTTTATGTACTTACTCGAATAATGCTGATAGTATTTATCAACATTAGCTCTCTTGGCTAAGATACACCTCTTCTTGATATATCAAATAATCAATTTTAGACTCCTGGAGCTTTCCACATAGCTTGAGTAAGTCCTCTATCCACAAGACTCAACTGATTTTCATACACTTGTTGCCACTGTTCTTTGATAAGACAGTATTTACTAAAATTTTCACTATTTGGCAGGTACTCTTTGTTCCATACAACCAAATCATCCGCTGCTTTAACCATACTGTTATAGATACCTGCCCCTACACTTGCTGCCATAGCAGCACCTAACGCAGTGGCTTCTGTAACTTTAGGAACCTTTATCTTGCATCCTGTGACATCTGCTAGTATCTGGCACCATAGTGCTCCTTTACTTGCACCTCCTGCAAAGACTATCTCATTTATTTCTAGTCCTGTAAAAGATTTTATTTTTTCTAGATTAATGGCAGAGACGATACATGCATTTTCTTCTAGGCTTCTAAACATCGAAGCTTTGTTACAAACTTCTGGATCGATGGAGAGGTTTAGGAATGCTGGGGCTGCGTGGTACCATTTTCCGTATTTCATGGAGTCTGAGAAGATGGGGA
>WTAE01000165.1 GCA_013139765.1 Sulfurovum sp. | reverse complement strand
ATTACAAATCAACGGCTATTTTGAAGATATTGGAAGCTTTAGGTGGCCTGTGGAAACTGAGTAAGGTGTTTTATCTTATCCCTGAAGTGTTGCGAGACTGGTGTTATGATAAAGTGGCAAAATACCGTTACAAGATTTTTAAAAGAGAAGAACAGTGTCGTTTACCAAGCAAAGAAGAGGCACCATACTTTTTAGACTAATACCTTATAATGGTATTAGATTTGAAGCTTATTTTTACAAGAGAAGGAAAGAAATGAAGAAGATAGTTAAAACAGTCACGTTGAGTGTACTTGCATTAGGGTTAATGATGAACTTTTCTCAAGCAGAAAGTCTTTGGGATAAAACCAAACATGCAGTGAAGGATACCGCAGATAAAGTAACGGAAACAGCTACCGAGTTAGTAGAAGATGACAAAACATCTATAAGCCAACAGAGACATGAGATTGATGTGAGTGCAGAAAAAGCACTTTCGCATCTTTTTGAACTCTCTGCGGAAGCAAAAGTCTTATATGAAAATGCTGCAGGTTATGCAGTGTTTGACTCACGTGAATTTGCCTTTATGATTAAAACAGGTTTTGGTTCTGGTGTTGCTGTCAACAAAATCAGCAGAGCACGGACCTATATGAAAATGGCCAGTGGAGGCGTGAATGTTGGTGGAGGGGTGAAATATCTGCAAGTAATATTCATTTTCCCAACAGAAGAAACTTTAAATCATTTTATCACCGATGGCTGGAATGCAGAAGGGGATGCCTCTGCTGTGGGTGGAGATGACAGTGCCCAATTGGGGATTACTTTGGCAGATGGTACCAAGATCTATGAATTGGTTGAGACGGGGATTATGCTAAAGATGAGTATTTCAGGTACAAAGTACTGGACAGATTCAGACTTGAACTAAGGGTTAGGTATGCAACAAAGCGTTAAACAGGTATTGGTTTTTTTATTCCTATTGTCTACTACTTCGGTAAATGCGCAAGAAATAGAAGAGAACAATACTTCCAGTGCTTTTTTCTCTAAAGAGGGTGACTTTGATGTGAGTGGGTATCTTTCTGAGGCTTATGGATTTTTACCTGTCCCCATACTTATTACTGAACCTGCCATTGGTTATGGTGGAGGTGCGGCAATTGTCTTTTTACATGACAAGTTTGTGGGGAGAAAAGGCGCCAGTGGTAGGAATATCCCACCAAGTATGTCGGGGGTCATTTTTGCAGCAACCGAAAATGAGACAAAGATAGCGGGGGCATTTCATGTAGGCTATTATATGGAAGACACTTTACGTACCCAAACTTTTGTGATGGCTACCAATATAAACATCAATTTTTATACAGCACAAAACAGAGCGATTTTTATGAATTTAGAAACGCCTGTGGCTTATCAATCTTTAAAAAAGAGAGTGTATGAGAGTGATGTATTTCTTGGGCTCTCGTATCTTTATGCCAGTACAGAACTTTCACTTAACCAGATAGAAGACAAAGATGTCCTTTTGCCTACGCTTAAAAGTACCAATGCAGCCTTAGGACTTATTTTGGATTATGACAGTAGAGACAATGCACTCTCACCAAGTAAAGGTATGCTTTTTAATGCGCGTGCCAATCTGTTTGATGAAAGTGTAGGTTCAGATAATGATTTTCAAAAATATTTTCTGCAAGAGTTGCTCTATGTGCCTTTAACTCCTAAGATAAATCTTGACCATCGCTTTATTTATGACAGTATTAAAGGAGATGATGCCCCTTTTTATATGTACCCAGCAGTCAATATGCGTGGAGTACCTGCCTTGCGTTACCAAGGCGAAAATGTGGCGCTGTATGAGGCACAGTTAAGTTATGCGTTTACAAAACGATGGACAGGTGTGCTTTTTGGAGGCGTGTCAAGAGCATATGGAGCGACCAGTTCTCTTAGTATTGCTCCTGAGCTTTCTTTTTCCGATGCACCAACGGTGGTATCTAAAGGCTTAGGATTTAGGTATTTGATTGCGGAGAAGTTTGGTTTACGTGTGGGAGTAGACATTGCTCAATCTAACGATGACAGTGCATTTTACATCCAATTTGGGACAGCTTGGATGGGTTTATAGCATAGATTCGAGAAACGTTGTGTTATGATACAGCCCATAAAACAAGGAGAAGAAAATGATAAAAAGAATACTTTTAGCCACACTGGCATCTAGTCTATTTGCCGTAGCAGGTGGTGATATGGACGAGACAATAACAGAAGTACCAGAGGCACAAAGCAGCCAATGGGAACATGAACTGACCATTTACGGCTGGCTCCCTACGCTTGGTGGAACATTAAATTATACAATTCCTGGTGACCCGACTGATCCCACTGACCCAGACACAGAAGGGGAATCTTCCGTCTTGGATAATATTGATGCTGTATTTATGGGAAGTTATGAAATTAGAAAAGATAAATGGTCTTTTTTAATTGATGGTATTTACTACAAGATGTCTGATGCACAGGCAGTAACGGTAAATTTACTACTGAATAGAACATTGACTGCAGGTTCCCAACAAGAGTTCACATCTTGGATTGTGAGTGGGTATGCGGGGTATAATCTCATAGATAATGATCAAGGACGTTTAGACATGATAGCGGGTGTTCGTTATTTCTCTTTAGAACTTGATGTAGACCTGTTTTTGAACAATAGACAAAAATCTTTTTCTCCATCTACTGACTTTACGGATGCTTTAGTGGGAATAAAAGGGTATTACAACATCAATCAAAATTGGTATGTGCCTTACCTCTTTGACATTGGTACAGGAGATACAGACTTGACTTATCAAGCAGAAGCCAGTTTAGGATACCGCTTTGACTGGGGTAATATTTTACTGACGTACCGTTATATTCATTATGAATCAGATGACACTTTCTTGGTAAATGAGCTTGATATGTATGGTCCTAAAATAGGGGTAGTTTTTAACTTCTAAAGACGTATTTACCTTCTACTTAAGACAAAAGAGAAAATACTTTTTCTCTTTTGTTTGCACCTCCTTTCAACAATTCTCCTCCTCTCAATACACGAGCCCACCGCAACAAAAACGTCTTCATTCAAAACGAGGGTAAATTTGGCTAAAATAAGAGCATTAATTATAACGTAAGGGATAACAATGGTTTTTATAGATGAAATCGTAGCAACAGAAGTACTAGACTCTAGAGGGAATCCTACAGTCAAAGTAACAGTGAGTTTGAGTGACGGAACAGTGGAAAAAGCCATTGTACCTTCGGGAGCAAGTACAGGGAAACGTGAAGCCTTAGAACTTCGTGATGGTGGAGACCGTTACATGGGTAAAGGGGTACTTCAAGCCTGTGAAAATGTAAACAATGCACTCTATGATGCATTGGTAGGGCTTAGTCCTTTTAACCAAGCAGAGATTGACTTGACCATGAAAGAAGTTGATGGTACAGAGAACTATGGAAACTTAGGTGCGAATGCAGTACTTGGTGTTTCTATGGCAGTTGCACGTGCTGCAGCTAAAAGTATGGGTATGCCTCTTTACCGTTATCTTGGGGGAGCCAATGCAGTAGTAATGCCTGTTCCGATGCTTAACATCATTAACGGCGGCGAACACGCAAATAACTCTGTAGACTTTCAAGAGTATATGGTAATGCCTGTAGGGTTTGACAGATTTTCAGAAGGGCTTAGAGCATGTGCTGAAGTTTATCATAACCTTAAAAAGATCATCGATGAGATGGGTGAAAGTACAGCGGTTGGAGATGAGGGTGGCTTTGCACCAAATCTTAAAAGCAATGAAGAGCCTATTCAGGTTATCATGCAAGCGATTGAAAAAGCAGGCTATAAGCCTGGAGAGCAGATCGCTATTGCTT
This sequence comes from Sulfurovum sp., assembly GCA_013139765.1. Classification (GTDB taxonomy): domain Bacteria; phylum Campylobacterota; class Campylobacteria; order Campylobacterales; family Sulfurovaceae; genus Sulfurovum. The sequence goes on along the minus strand of WTAE01000165.1, from coordinate 1,045 downwards.
TAGATGTTGCTGCAAGTGAGCTCCTCAATGATGAGGGACTCTATGTGTTAAAATCTGAAAACAGAGAGATCACAAGTTCAGAGCTTACAGCATATTATGCTGATATGTGTGCGAAGTATCCTATTGTTTCGATCGAAGATGGTTTGAGTGAAGATGATTGGGCAGGATGGAAAGAATTGACTGAAGTACTTGGAGATAAAGTACAACTTGTAGGTGATGATCTTTTTGTGACAAATGTGGCTATATTGGCAGAGGGGATTGAAAAAGATATTGCAAACTCTATCTTAATTAAACCAAATCAGATAGGAACTGTTTCTGAAACGATGCAAACTGTACGTCTTGCGCAAAGAAGTGGATATACTTGTGTCATGTCTCATCGTTCAGGCGAGAGTGAAGATACTTTCATCGCAGACTTCGCGGTGGCATTGAATACCGGGGAGATCAAAACGGGATCAACATCAAGAAGTGACAGAATAGCTAAATACAACAGATTGCTTGAGATCGAAGCAGAACTTGGTCAGTTTGAGTATTTGGGTGCGTCACTTTTTACAAAGTAAATGAGGGTATAATATATGGCAGAGGCGAGAGAAGAAGGTAGTATAGCCGGACTTTCACTAAAAACTTTTTTGGTGACGGCTATAGGAATCCTTCTTTTCGGCATCTATGTTGGTGTCTTGGTCTATGGGGAGAACTCACTAACTGTTTTGAATCAGTTAAAAGAGAAAAAACAAGGCTTGTCTCTTGAAGAGAAAATATTAAAAGCGGAAAATCAAAGACTTCAAAAAGAGTATTTTGAATTAAAACAGTTAGAACCTAAGGAATAAAGTATGAAAAAGTATCTATGGGCAGTAATGGCGGTATTATTTGTGAGTGCGAATGCATCTGGTTTTTTAGATATTGATAAAGAAACACATTCATTTCTTTCGGACCTGAGAGAAGCAACAGGATCAGATGAGTTTGATGATGAGGATGAGGATGAGGAAGAAATCAAAGAGGATGCAATTGATGCTTCTGAACCTGCAGTGAATGAGGAAAAAGAATCTGA
>WTAE01000036.1 GCA_013139765.1 Sulfurovum sp. | reverse complement strand
TCTATCGTACTTGTTTACAAATACAATTGAAGGTACACCATAACGGTTTCTTTGTCTCCATACTGTCTCAGATTGTGGTTGAACCCCACCAACTGCACAGAATACAGATACAGCACCATCAAGTACTCTCATAGAACGCTCAACTTCAATAGTGAAGTCAACGTGTCCTGGAGTATCTATAATGTTAATTTGCTTTTTATTCCATTCACAAGTAGTCGCAGCAGAGGTAATTGTAATACCTCTTTCTTGCTCTTGCTCCATCCAGTCCATTGTTGCAGCACCATCATGTACTTCACCAATTTTATGCTCAACACCAGTATAGAAAAGAATTCTTTCTGTTGTTGTTGTTTTCCCTGCATCAATGTGAGCAGCAATACCAATGTTTCTTACGTCTTCTAATTTATGCGTTCTTGCCATAACTTAATTCCTTACCATCTATAGTGAGCAAACGCTTTGTTCGCTTCAGCCATTTTGTAAGTATCTTCTTTCTTTTTGAAAGCAGAACCTTTGTCTGTTGCAGCATCCATTAATTCATTAGATAAACGCTCCATCATTGTTCTTTCATTTCTTTTTCTAGCAGCATCAACGATCCATCTGATCCCTAAAGACTGTTGTCTTACAGGTCTAACTTCGATTGGCACCTGGTAAGTTGCCCCACCTACTCTTCTAGATTTTACTTCCATTACAGGTTTGACATTATCCATCGCTTTGTTGAATACTTCAATACCTTTTTCTCCAGATTTTGATTCAATTCTTTCTAACGCTGCGTACATTACTTTTTGTGCTGTACTTTTTTTACCATCTAGCATTACTGCATTGATGAATTTTGTTAATACTTTAGAACCATGTACTGGATCTGGCAATACTGGTCTTACGGGAGCTTTTCTTCTTCTCATTGATATTCCTTCAATTGTTATAATTTACTCAAAAATTCTTATGAATTTCTGCTTTTCTTCTCAGTTTTCTAACTGATACTCAATGTTTTTAGTTCTATAAATAGTGAAACTATTTTTTAGGTCTCTTAGTACCGTATTTAGATCTAGCAACTGTTCTACCTTGAACACCTGAAGCATCAAGCGCACCACGAACAATATGGTATTTAACACCAGGTAAATCTTTGATTCTACCACCACGTACAAGTACGATTGAGTGTTCTTGAAGGTTATGACCTTCTCCACCGATGTATGAAATAACTTCAAATCCAGATGTTAATCTTACTTTAGCAACTTTTCTAAGTGCCGAGTTAGGTTTCTTTGGAGTTGTTGTATAAACTCTAGTACATACGCCTCTTCTTTGAGGACAGTTTACAAGCGCAGGTGATTTTGATTTTTTCACTTGCTTTTTACGTTCTTTACGAATCAATTGGTTAATTGTAGGCAAATCGTATTCCTTTCTGTTTCCATTTTCATGGGGTTAGTTTGAATTGAGATCAATGTCTCTTGAATCTGGGTTCTTACACCACATAATAACGTTTAAACAAACGCTTTTATCTAGCCTAAATCATGCAGATTTTTGGAGGCATATTATATCGAAATATTCTTTGATTTTTCTTGGGTTAAAAAGGAGGGTTGTTTTGTAGGTCGGGGTGCCCTCACCCCGACATTATTTTTAATACACCGTATATGGTATATTTGGACATTTTTGTTGTCGGGGTGAGGCACCCCGACCTACGCTACTCAGCAGCAGTTAACTTGATATCATCGTTATCAATCATACCTGTACCCACTGGGATAAGACGACCAATAACAACGTTTTCTTTAAGGTCTTCAAGCATATCAACTGTTCCTGCAATAGAAGCAGAAGTCAATACTTTTGTTGTATCTTGGAATGATGCTGCAGAGATAATAGAATCTGCACCAACCGCTGAACGTGTAATACCAACAAGCATTGGCTCAGCAATAGATGGCTCACCACCAAGTTTAATTACAGAGGCATTTTCGTCTTGGAATTTACGACGGGAAACAATGTCTCCTGCAATAAATTTAGAATCTCCAGACTCAACCACTTTCACTTGTCTCATCATTTGTGATGTCACAATCTCGATGTGTTTATCTGAAATGTTAACCCCTTGACGACGGTAAACCATTTGAACTTCAGCAACAATGTATTCATACAATGCTTTTTCACCAAGTGCTGCAAGAATGTCATGACTTGAGATGATACCATCTGTCAATTTTTCACCTGCGTGTACGTAGTCACCTGTATGTACAAGTGGTGCTTTGTTTTTATCTACAAATTGCTCAGTAATCTGATCATTATCTCCAGAGATAATAAGTCTTTCTTTACCACGTAATGGCTTACCAAAACTAACCACACCATCAATTGGTGCAATCAAAGCGATATCTTTTGGACGTCTCGCTTCAAAGAGTTCAGAAACTCTTGGAAGACCCCCAGTAATATCTTGCGATTTAATCGCAGCTTTTGGTGTTTTAGCCAAGATATCTGCTGTACTTACTGTTTCACCATCTTGAACAAAAAGACTTGATTTTGCATCAAGTGGGTAACTAATAAGTTCACCATTTTCAGTCGCAAGCATAATTGTTGGTTTGTACGCAGCAGGAATGAATTCGTTAAGCTCAAGTCTTGTATCACCTGTAATCTCATCAAACTGTTCAACTGCTGTCACCCCAGGAATGATATCTTCAAACTTCACTGTACCTTGTTGCTCAGCAATAATAGGCTCAGAGTATGGGTCCCACTCAGCAATAACAACTTGTGTTGCTACCTCAGGAGCAGAAAGTGTATCCCCTCTTTCTACTGTTGCATCGTTGTCCACTTTAACCACAGAACCTCTTGAGATATAGTGTCTTGCTGCTTCACGGTTGTTGGCATCAACAATCACTGCAAAAAGACCTTTTTCATCTACTTTTGATCCAGCATTAAACTTATCTGTAGGCTCAAGATAATCTCCTTTAAGTAAGAAGAATTTCACTTTACCTTTAGAGTCCGTTGACACTTCTTGTGTCACTGGTGCACCATTTTCAACTTTAAGTTCAGAAGCAAAAGGAATACGTGCTGGTACAGACCAACCTTCGTTAATGACTTCAACAATTGAGTCACCCTCTTCTACTTTGTCACCATCGTTTAGTGGAATGAAAAGTTTACCTTCAATTTTACCCGCAACACCTGCAAGTTCATTTGATTTGGCAACATCAGATTTTCTAAGGTTGTATTTCACTTCAGCATCTTTACCACCCACAACAGAAACAACAATTTCGTCGTGTGTAACGATTACTGATACTGTTCCAGAAACTACGGCTTTGATTTTTGGTTCAACCAATAATACACCCGCATTTCTTCTGTTGGCAACAATGAGTTTACCTTCAGTGTTTTTGTATACGTTAAGGTTGTAATATCTTACAAAACCTTCTTTAGTTGCTACAACTGAACGCTCTTCTTTACCAGCAGTTGCTGTACCACCGGTGTGGAATGTACGAAGTGTAAGTTGTGTACCAGGCTCTCCAATAGATTGCGCTGCAATGACACCAACTGCCTCACCACGTTTAACAACTTTGTTGTCTGCCATGTTAAGACCGTAACATTTCGCACAAATACCTTTGTCCGCTTTACATGTAGAAGGTGCTCTAATTACAACCAAACGTACACCAGCATCTTGTACTCTAAGTGATGTTTCTTCATCAATCATTGTACCTTCAGATACCAATACTTCAGAAGTAATAGGATCAATAATTGCTTCCGCCAATACACGTCCGTAAATTCTGTCTGACAATGGCTCAATAAGCTCATTACCTACAGCAATGTCAGATACTTCCACACCTTCGTGTGTTCCACAATCTGTCATAGCAACTTTAACGTTTTGCGCAACATCAATCAGTTTTCTTGTTAAGTAACCCGCATTCGCAGTCTTAAGTGCTGTATCGGCCAAACCTTTTCTTGCACCGTGTGTTGAAATAAAGTACTCAAGTACATTTAGACCTTCACGGAAGTTCGAAGTAATAGGTGTCTCAATAATAGAACCATCAGATTTCGCCATAAGACCCCTCATTCCTGAAAGTTGTCTAATTTGAGCAGCAGAACCTCTTGCCCCTGAGTCAGCCATCATGTGAACCGAGTTAAATCCCTCTTTGTCTGTACGAATAAGACCCATAAGACCTTCAGCAATGTTTGAGTTCGCATCTGTCCAGATATCAATAATTTTGTTATAACGCTCTTGGTCTGTTAAAAGTCCAGAACCAAATTGTCTCTGAATCTCTTTAACATCTTTCTTCGCTTCAACAACACGTCCCACTTTCATTTCAGGAATCTTAATATCATCAATAGAGATAGAAACCCCTACTTTTGTTGCATATTTGAAACCCATATCTTTAAGATTATCAAGGAAACCAGCAGTCTCAGAAACACCACCTATTTTGTAGATGTAGTCAACAAGCGCCCCAATGTCTTTTTTCTTTAAGATCTTGTTCCAGTATTTTTCAGGTACATAGTCAGGAATGATTGATTTTAAGATCAATCTACCTGCTGTTGATTTTGCAATCTTACCGTCAATTACTGTTCTAATACGTGCATTTAAGTCAAGTGCATTCTGATCAAAAGCAATTTCTACTTCTTCAACATTTGCAAAAAGTTTATGTTCACCTTTAACATCATTCTTTTCAAGTGTTAGGTAATAAAGACCTAAAATCATATCTTGAGAAGGTACAGCAATCGCTTTACCTGATGCTGGAAGCAAAATGTTCATTGATGCAAGCATCAATACTTTGGCTTCTGCAATGGCTTCATCTGAAAGTGGTACGTGTACCGCCATTTGATCCCCATCGAAATCGGCGTTGAACGCAGAACATACAAGTGGGTGCAATTGAATCGCTTTACCCTCAATAAGTCTTGGGTGGAACGCTTGAATTGAAAGCTTGTGAAGTGTTGGTGCACGGTTTAGTAGAATTGGGTAATTTTCAACCACTTCTTCTAAACATTCCCATACTTCATTCTCTTTTTTCTCAATCATTTTTTTGGCTTGCTTCAATGTAGTCGCATAACCTTTCTCTTCAAGCTTAGCCATCAAGTGTGGCTTAAAGAGCTCAATTGCCATAATCTTAGGAAGACCACATTGGTCCATACGTAAGTCTGGTCCAACAACAATAACAGAACGTCCAGAGAAATCGACACGTTTACCAAGAAGGTTTTGTCTAAAACGCCCTTGTTTACCTTTAATCACTTCTGAAAGTGATTTAAGAGGTCTTTTGTTGGCACCTTTTACTGCATTTCCACGTCTACCATTGTCAAAAAGAGCATCAACTGCTTCTTGAAGCATACGTTTTTCATTTCTAACAATAATTTCTGGCGCATCAAGTTCAACCAATCTTTTAAGACGTTGGTTACGGTTAATAACACGTCTGTAAAGGTCGTTTACATCAGATACAGCAAATTTACCGCCATCAAGACTTACAAGAGGTCTAAGGTCTGGTGGAAGTACTGGAAGTTGCGTTAACATCATCCACTCTGGTCTGTTACCTGAGTGTAGGAATGCTTCAATAACTTTTAAGCGTTTTACAATTGTTTTTCTTTTTGCTTCAGATTTTGTTGCTTGGATGTCTTCTTTAAGCCCTGAGAACATATCTACAAGGTCAAGGTCAGCCAACAATTCTTGAACAATTTCTCCACCCATTCTAGCATCAAGTCCTGTGTCACCAAAACGGTGTAGAATTTGCTGATATTGTTCTTCATTCAGAACATCATATTTCGCTAAAGGTGTAAGTCCTTCATTGTCATATGAAGCTTCACCTGGTGATTTAACAATGTATGCTTCGTAGTAAAGTACACGTTCAAGGTCTTTCATTTTGACACCAAGGAGTGTACCAATACGTGAAGGTAATGAAGAAACATACCAAATGTGTGCCACAGGCGCAATTAGGTCAATGTGACCCATTCTGTTTCTTCTTACTTTAGATGTGGTTACTTCAACACCACATTTTTCACATACAACACCTTTGTAACGCATCTTTTTGTATTTACCACAAAGACATTCGTAGTCTCTAATTGGTCCAAAAATCTTTGCACAAAAAAGTCCATCACGCTCAGGTTTGAGGGTTCTATAGTTGATTGTTTCTGGTTTTTTTACTTCACCAAATGACCATGAAAGTACTTTCTCTGGACTTGCAACTCTCAGCTGTAAAGCTGCAATATCCATTGGTCTCTCTTCACTGTTAAGATCAATTAGTTGTAAATCTTCTAAACCCTTACTCATTTTCAGCCTCCACTTCTTTTTTACTCTCATATAACTCTGTATCTAAACCAAGTGCTTGAAGCTCTTTGGTCAATACGAACATTGTTTCAGGTACACCTGACTCTGGTACTGACTCACCTTTTGTAATGGCTCTGTACGCTCTTGCTCTACCTTCAACGTCATCTGACTTGATAGTAAGCATCTCTTTAAGAATGTGTGACGCACCATATGCTTCAAGTGCCCAGACTTCCATTTCTCCAAATCTTTGTCCACCAAAGAGTGCTTTACCACCAACAGGTTGTTGTGTAACAAGTGAGTAAGGTCCCGTTGAACGTGCATGCACTTTTTCATCAACCAAGTGGTGAAGTTTAAGCATATACATGTACCCAACGTTTACTCTCTCAATCATCTCTTCACCTGTTTTACCATCAAAGAGTTTCATTTTACCATCAGCATCAATTTTAGCAAGTTCAAATAACTTGTCAAACTCTTGTTGGTTTGCACCTTCAAAGACAGGCGCAGCAAATTTAACACCGGTTGACCAGTCTCTACCGTATGTAATCAACTCTTCGTCTGACATTTTTCCAAGAAGTTCTTTGGCATTCATAAGTTTTGCAACATCTGCAATCTTAATCATCTTCTCTCTTAAGTCTTTTACAAAAGTCTCTTTTTTCTCTTCAAACATCACTTCAATTTGTTCACCAAGTCTCTTACCTACAAGTCCAAGGTGAACTTCAAGGATTTGACCGATGTTCATACGTGAAGGTACCCCTAGTGGGTTAAGGATGATCTCTACAGGTCTTCCATCTTCCATGTATGGCATGTCAATTTCTGGCACAATATTAGAAACAATACCTTTGTTTCCGTGACGTCCCGCCATTTTATCTCCAACTTTGAGTTTTCTCTTCGTTGCAATATAAATTTTAACCAGTTTTGTCACACCTGAAGGAAGAATGTCATCTTTTTCAAGTACTGTTAACTTCTCTTCATGTTCTGTTTTAAGTCTTTTCTTCTGTTTCAAGAAGTAGTTCTTAAGTGACTCATACTCATTTTGAATGGCATCTGAGTAAGACTGTACCACACCACCAAGGGCAAATCTGTTTACCTCTTTGATCGTATCTTCAGGTATTTTAGAACCTTTTTTGTACTCAGTTTCACCAATCGTTACGTCTTTCGCTAAGTCTTGACCCGCAAGGTAGTTAGAAATACGTAAAATTGACTCTCTGTCTATCATAAGAAGTTGATCATGGTGATCACCATCTAAGATGGCTTTCTCTTCTTCATAGGCTTGGATGGCACGTGCATCTTTTTCGTATCCTTTTTTCGTGAATACTTTGATGTCAACAACCACACCTTCCATAGAGGCAGGACAGTAAAGTGATTTGTTCACTACGTGTCCCGCTTTTTCACCAAAGATTGCTCTTAGGAGTCTCTCTTCTGGTGTTGGCTTGATTTCACCTTTTGGTGAAACTTTACCTACAAGAATCATACCTGGTCTTATGTACGTACCAAGTTGAACAATCCCTGACTCATCTAAGTGAAGTAATTCATCTTCACGGATGTTAGGAATGTCACGTGTAATCTCTTCCGTTCCATGTTTAAGCTCTCTGGCTTCTACTTCTTTTTCGTACGTATGCACAGAAGTAAAGGTATCTTCTATAAGAATTTTCTCAGAGATAATAATTGCATCTTCGTAGTTGTATCCATACCAAGGCATAAATGCAACCATGATGTTTTTACCAATGGCTAACTCACCTTGGTCCATGTTTGCACCATCTGCAACAATTTGTCTTGCCTCAATTTTATCACCCAACTTTACAATTGGTGTTTGCGTAAAGGTAGTGTTTTGGTTGGTTCTCATATTTTTTTCAAGTGGATAATGGTCAATAAACATACCTGTCTCATCTTCACCCATAATATAAATATTTTTACCATCTACTTTTTCAACTGTACCGGCACGTTCAGCTTTTACAGCTTCCCATGCATCACGTGCTACAATTGCTTCCATACCTGTACCAACAACTGGTGCATCTGTCTTAAGCAATGGTACTGCTTGACGTTGCATGTTTGAACCCATAAGTGCACGGTTGGCATCATCGTGTTCCAAGAATGGAATCAATGCTGCTGCAGAACCAGAAATCATCAATGGAGAGATATCAATCAAGTTAACACGTGTTGCATCGTTAAGTTCGATGTTTCCGTTTAGTCTTGTTTCAATTAAATCTTCAACAATACGACCATCTTCACTTACCACAGTTGAAGCAGGTGCAATACACTTGTCTTCTTCTTGTGTTGCAGTAATGTAAACAATTTCGTCTGTTACTTGACAATCTTTTACTACTTTGTATGGTGCTTCAATAAACCCATGCTCATTTACTTTAGAGTAAGTAGCAAGTGTATTGATAAGACCAATATTTTGTCCCTCTGGCGTTTCAATTGGACAAATACGTCCATAGTGAGTAGGGTGTACATCCCTTACTTCAAATCCAGCTCTCTCTTTAACAAGACCACCTTCACCAAGTGCAGAAAGTCTTCTTTTATGTGTCACTTCTGAAAGTGGGTTCGTCTGATCCATAAACTGTGAAAGTTGCCCAGATGAAAAGAATTCCAAAATAGTATTTGTAATCATTTTAGAGTTTACCAAGTCATGTGGCATCAACTCATCTAGTGCACCAGAAACAGTAGTCATCTTGTCTCTAATAGCCTTTTGCATTTTCACAAGACCATTGTGTAACTCGTTACCAAGTAATTCACCAATCGCTCTAATTCTTCTGTT
>WTAE01000232.1 GCA_013139765.1 Sulfurovum sp. | reverse complement strand
TACAAAGTCAAAACCTCGCAATGGGTGCCACACTTCAAAATGCCATTGGACTTGATGACCACAAAGTACTTAACCCTGAAGGTTTACGTTTTGACAATGAGTTTGCAAGACATAAAATCTTGGATGCTATGGGAGACATGATGGTCTCGGGACATAACATCTTAGGAAAATATGAGTCATTTGCAGGAAGCCACAACTTAAACTACAAGTTGACTTCTAAGTTACTGTCAGACAGTAAAAATTATGACCTTGTAGCAGTCGAAGAGTTACAAAGTAGAGCATTTGCAAGATCTTTCGCCTAAAACCTACAAACTTCTTGTCATCTCCATTGCGAGCCCCTTACTACTAGGGGTCTATGAAGATGATGCCCTTATAGACAGTAAAACGTCTGAATTAAAAACGTCTGAAATACTTTTACCGATGATGATGGAATTGTTAGACAAATACCCTATCACAGCTGTTATATATACGCGTGGTCCAGGTTCTTATATGGCAATTAAACTGACGTATATCATGTTACAAACCCTAGAAATTACCAAAGGTATTAAGTGTTATGGTTGTTCAGGTTTTTCTTTAAATGACAATCAACCTATTAAAGCCATTGGTAATCTCTATTTTATCAAGGAAAAAGAGACTATAATAACAAAAAAATATGAGCAGCCAGTCAAAGCAAGTTTTGCTTTACCTCAAAGTATTCATGATCTTGAAATAGATGAAGAATCAACCCCTGAGTATATACTGCCTGCTGTGTAGAATGGAAATCACTTATGTTTGTATCTGTACCCGCAACATCTGCTAACTTAGGACCAGGGTTTGACACCTTGGGACTGGCTGTAGATTTAAGAAATGAAATTATCATTAAACCTTCAAAGTTTTTAAGCCTTTCAACGCATGGAGAAGGTGCTGACAATCCAAAAATCAAAAAGAATTCACTTTTTCTTAGTATTTTTAACGAAAACTATAAAAGACTTTCGGGTAGAGATGACAACTTTAGATTTGAATTTCATAACCGTATTCCCATTTCACGTGGCTTGGGTTCTTCTTCGGCGGTCATCGTTGCTGCATTGTCTGCAGCATACACCGCAGCAGACAAAAAGTACAACAAAAGAGAAATTCTTAATCAAGCACTACGTTATGAACACCACCCCGATAACATTACACCCGCAGTGATGGGTGGTTTTAATGTTGCTTGTGTTGAAGGAGACCGAGTTTACTCTAAAAAAAGACGTATGCCTGAGTATTTAAAAGCAGTGGTTGTGGTACCCAACCGTACTACTTCAACAGCCAAATCACGCACAATCTTGCCAAAGATGTATAGAAAAGAAGAGACTGTGTATTCACTTTCACGTGCGGCCTATATGACAGCACTGTTTATGTCTGAGTCTTGGGACTTGTTGCGTATTGCTTCTAAAGATAAGTTACACCAAGCCAGACGTATGAAGATGATACCTGAACTTTTTGATGTACAAAAAGTTGCACTTAAACATGGCGCTTTGATGTCTACACTCTCAGGTTCAGGGTCTACTTTCTTTAATTTGGCCTATGACAAAGATGCTGAAGCAATGGCAAAAGCATTACAAGCGCGTTTCCCTCATTTTAGGGTTTTTACACTGGCTTTGGATAACACTGGTGTTATCACAAAAAGCTAAGCGATAGAATTAATCTCTTTTTAGGTATAATACGCATGAAAAAATCACAGCCAATACGTATGTGCATTGCTTGCCGAAGTCGACATCCTCAAAATACTTTGATACGATTAAGACAAGAGGGTAAAGAAGTACTAAAAGCAGATGGCACAGGACGAAGTTTTTATCTTTGTTGTGATTGTGTAAACAATGAAAAAAGAGTCAAGGGCTTAGTGAAACGTTTCAAACAAGATGCGGAACATTTTACTAAGCTATTGACGACGTTGGCCTCTCAGGTCGACACATGCGAGCAATCGCATTTAAATTAAGGAGTTCATGAAGAATGGATAAAGTTAAAATCCAAGATATAGCTGCAGAAGCTAGTTTATCGAATGCAGAGTTAGTAGAAAAAGCCAAAGAATTAGGCTATGACGTAAAAGCAGGAAACAGTACCATTAGTATGGAAGATGCTGGAATCCTTGTAGATTATGCTATCTCTGGTACTTTGCCAAAAGGCTTTAAAAAAGCAGGTTCAAAGTCAAAAATTACTGTTACAAAGAAAAAAGTTGTTGATGCTAAAGTAGAAGAAACTGTAGCAAGTGAAGCACCTACGGAAACGGCAGATGTCGTTCCTGAAGTAAGCGCTGAAGTTCCAAGTGAAGAAGCAGCACCTACGGAAGTTACAGAGACAGAAACAGCGAAGACAGAAGAAGTTGTTAAAACTGCAAGTAAGAAAACTTTAGGCATCAAGATGACTCCTAAAAAAGTGGAAACAGTAGAACCAATAGAACCATCAGAAGCAGAAGTAGTAGTTGAAACTACAAGTACTGAAGTGCCTGAAGAAGAAAAAGTAGAAGAAGAAGCGTCTGCGCCAACACCTAAAGTTGAAGCAAAGCAACGTAAAGGTATTTCCGTTGTTTCTAAAAAGCTAGATCCTGTAGCAGCAAGTGGCGAATCGTCAACACCTAAACCGGCAAGACGTGTACTTTCTCGTGGTGGAATTAAAATTGTACGTAAAGCAAAACCTGCACCGGTTAGAGCGGGAACAAATATTTCTCTTGGTAAAACATTTGGAAGTAAAGATTACGAGCCTTACGTTGGCAAGAAAAAACCTAAGAAAATTGCAGAAGCAAGAGAGACAGGGAAAAAGATTGATATCTTTAACCATGACTCTATGTCTGGCGAGTTTGACTCTGGTTTTGGTGGAGAAGAAGTAGTACTTCTTGACTTCTCTGACAAAAATATTTACGAAAACATGATTCGTCAAGAGCAAAAACGTAAAGAAGAGATGAAAAAACGTGAAGCACAAAATGGGGGACCAATTAGAGGTAAAACACCTTTCCGTCCTCACAAAAAACGTTCATTAAAACGTGGTGGAAAACGTAAGAAATACATCAAAGAAGAAAACACAGAAATTGTAACTTCTATTGAGATTCCAGAAAATGTAAGGGTATACGAGTTTGCTGAACAAGTAAACCGTTCAATGTCTGAAGTTATTTCTGTACTTTTTGCTTTAGGAATGATGGTTACTAAAAATGATTTCCTTTCAAAAGATGAAATTGAAATTCTTGCAGAAGAGTTTGAAGTTGAAGTGACAACTGTAAACCCTCTTGATGAGCTTGATTACTCTGATGCTTATGATGCAGTTGAAGATGAGAATTCAGAAGAGAGACCACCGGTTATTACTATTATGGGTCACGTTGACCACGGTAAAACATCACTACTTGACAGAATACGTCTTTCAAAAGTAGCAGATAAAGAAGCAGGTGGAATCACACAACACGTGGGTGCCTACCAAGTAGAAAAAAATGGTAAGAAAATTACTTTTGTTGATACACCAGGTCACGAAGCCTTTACAGAAATGAGAGCACGTGGTGCACAAGCTACCGATATTGTTATTATCGTTGTTGCTGCGGATGACGGTGTAATGCCTCAAACAAAAGAAGCAATTGCCCATACTAAAGCAGCAGGTGTTCCAATGATCATCGCTGTGAACAAAATGGATAAAGAATCAGCAAATCCAGACAATGTGAAAGCACAACTTTCTGAGATTGGCGTAATGGCAACTGATTGGGGTGGAGAGTACGAGTTTGTACCTGTCTCTGCACACACAGGTTTAGGGATTGATGATCTTCTTGAAACTATTTTACTTACAGCAGAAGTTCTAGAACTTAAAGCAGATCCTTCTAGAGATGCAAAAGCCGTAGTGGTTGAAGCATCCCTTGAAAAAGGTTTTGGACCAGTAGCGAATGTTATTATCCAAAATGGTACGCTTAAAGTGGGTGACAACGTGATTGTTGGGACGACTTATGGACGTATTAAAGCGATTAAACTTGATGATGGAACTTCTGTAAAAGATATTGGACCATCAACACCAGCAGCTATTGTGGGACTCAACGAAGTTCCAGGTGCAGGTGAAGAGCTTATTGTTATGGATACAGACAAAGAAGTACGTGAACTTGCAGAGAAAAGAGCAGAGTTTGCAAGAGCTAAAGTCCTTTCTAAGTCTACTAAAGCAACACTTGATGACCTTTCTGCCTTAATTGCAGAAGGACAACTCAAGTCATTGCCTGTGATTATCAAAGCGGATGTACAAGGTTCTCTTGAAGCCATTAAAGGTTCATTAGAGAAACTTAGAAATGAAGAAGTTAAAGTAAACATCATACACGAAGGTGTGGGTGGCGTAACAGAATCTGACCTTACACTGGCAGATGCTTCAGAACATGCAGTTGTACTTGGATTTAACGTCCGTCCAACTGGTGCAGTGAAGAAGAAGTCAAAAGAGTTAGGTATTGAAATTCGTTCTTACTCTATCATCTACGACTTACTTGATGAAGTGAAAGCACTTCTTGGTGGTATGATGTCTCCAGTAATTTCTGAAGAAGTGACTGGTCAAGCAGATGTTCGTGAAACATTTGTGGTTGGTAAAGTAGGAACCATTGCAGGTTGTAAAGTTTCTGATGGTTCAATTACTAGAAACTCCAAAGCAAGACTTATCCGTGATGGTGTGGTTGTTTATGAGAGTACTATTTCATCACTCAAGCGTTTCAACGAAGACGCAAAAGAAGTGAAGAATGGTTACGAGTGTGGTATCATGCTTGCTAACTTCAACGACATTAAAGATGGCGACGTTATCGAAACCTACAAAGATGTTGAAGAACAAGTGACAATGGATTAGGTCCAGTTCTATGACACAAGAAGAAATAAAAAGACACCGTGTAGAGTCTGTGCTTAGGGAGATTATCCCTGAAGCATTGGGCACGCTCGATGATGACCGTATTAATGGGCTTACTGTAACCACTGTGGTTTGTTCTAAAGGCCGCTCTGACGCCAAAGTCTATTTGGAAAAATCGTTTTTAACAGACAAAGAGCAGGGTGAAGCTTTACGTCAACTGCGTGTGGTATCTGGATATATTCAAAACCATTGTAAACAGAGTGAAGGTTGGTTTAAAGCACCTCGTTTTGTTTTTGAATTTGACGCGCATCCTGAACACCAATCTAAGATGGAAGATTTGTTTAAACAAATTGCTTCTAGAAAACCTGTAGAGGATGAGGACAGTAACGATGAATCTTGAAACACAAATAGCCAAAATCATTGAAGCCAATGGTGCTGCATTGTACGATACTGAAATTGTAACAGAGTTTGATGAAACAATTTTTAGAGTATTGGTGACAAAAGTAGGTGGTGTAAAACTAGATTTATGTGCAACTATTTCACATGAACTCTCTCCATTTTTAGATGTACACCCTCCTATGAATCAGCAGTACCGTTTAGAAATTTCATCTCCTGGTATTGAACGCAAACTTACAAAACCTGTGCATTTTGAAAATGCTGTGGGTGAAAAAGTGAAGATCAAACTTGGTGAAGGTGAGAAGCTCAAAGGTTTACTCAAATCTGCGGATGCCAAAGGTATTGTTGTAGAGACCAAACAAGGTGATGAATCTTTTAGCTACGGAGAACTTAATACGTCTAAAACGTATTTTGACTGGAACTAGACTAACATACAAAAGGAGTTGACATGAATGATGAATTTTACATGCAGCTCGCCCTCAATGAAGCTTGGAACTACCAAGCTTTAACCTACCCAAATCCTGCCGTTGGTGCTGTTGTGACTTTAGATGGAAAGATCTTAGCCATTGAAGCCCATAAAAAAGCAGGGTCTTCTCATGCAGAAGTTTTAGCCCTTGTTAAAGCCTATGAAAACCTCACAAACACTTTAGTAGATTTTGATATGTCTGATGCAAAACAAGCCCATGATTTTTTACTGGCACTCCCCAAAAACTTTTTTTCTGCTTGTAGTATTTACGTGACCTTAGAGCCATGTTCACATCAAGGTAAAACACCTTCTTGTGCTAACTTACTACAACATTTAAATCTGAAAGAAGTCATTATCGGTATGGCAGACCCTATAATTGGACATGATAAAGGTGCAATGTTTTTAAATAATGTACGTTTAGGAGTACTTGAAAAAGCTTGTAAAACACTGCTTGAACCTTTTATGATATGGCAAAAGAGAGCCTTTGTTTTATTTAAGTTAGCACAAACGTCTAATGGACGTATAGGGGGAGGCTACCTCTCCTCTAAAACCTCTTTACATCATGTACACCAGCTAAGAGAAGTCTGTGACACTTTACTCATAGGTGGCAATACGGTAAGAGTGGACAGACCTACTTTGGATTGTCGATTTACACAAGGAGAGGCACCGGACATCAAAATATATTCTAAAGAAGATGATTTTGATAGAGAGATTGCTTTGTTTTCTGTTGAAAATAGAGAAGTAGAGGTGAGTGATGACTTGTCTTTTTTAGAAAAACCCTCGTTTGTTTTGGTAGAAGGTGGCGAAGGAATGTTGAAGGCATTAAAAGAAACGAGTGATTGGCTCTTGTTCTACCAAACACCTAAGCTATCTTCTAACACTTTAACCTATAATACTACAATGAATTTAGAGTTTTTACATCAGAAAAAAAGTGATGTAGACTTAATGATATGGAGCAAAAACCTTGGGTATTGAAAAACTTAGCAACAAAGAAGAAAAACAAGAAAAAATAGTAGATATGTTTGATGACATTGCACCTACCTATGACAAAGCAAACAGAGTACTGAGTATGGGGATAGACATACAATGGCGAAAAAAAGGCTGTGACAAAGCTTTTGAAATCTTAGACACAGATTCACTTGAACAGATAACAGATGTAGCTACAGGGACAGGTGATTTACTTATTTACTGGAAAGAACAAGCCAGAAAAGCAGGGGTAAGTATAGACAAATATGTGGGCATTGACCCTTCTGTTGGTATGCTTGAAGTGGCCAAAGGTAAAGTAGACTTTGCTGAATTTATTGAAGGTAAGGCACAAGAATTACCCATTGAGGATGAAAGCACCAATGTGATTTCTATCTCTTATGGTATTCGTAATGTGGTTGACCGTGTTGAAGCACTTGAAGAGTTTTACCGTGCACTCAAACCCAATGGTATTGTGGTCATTTTAGAGTTTACCAAACAAGAACGTGCAGGTCTGGTGGACAAAGTAGTTGATTTTGGTATGAAAAAAGTTTTGCCTAAAATTGGTGGATTCATTTCTAAAAACTATGAAGCTTATAAGTACTTGCCAGAGTCGATTGAAGAGTTTTTAACCACAGAAATGTTGGCTAAAGAGTTGGAAAGTGCTGGGTTTGAAATGAAATATACAGAGTCATTTTCTATGGGAATAAGCACACTTTTGGTTGCACAAAAGAAATAATGTAGGGTGTTGTCTCCCGACAACACCAACAATAAAATTATCAATAGGTGTTGTGAGGGCACAACACCCTACGGAGAAAAAATGTCACAAGCCATGATGAGCGTTTCCTCACTCAATACAAAAATAAAATCTCTTTTAGAAGCCACCTTTATGCACACCCTTGTTGAGGGTGAAGTAGCTTCACTTACCTACCACTCTTCAGGACATTTATATTTTTCCATTAAAGACAAAACCTCTTCCATCAAGTGTGTGATGTGGCGCTCTTCAGTGGCTAGAATGAAGTTTCGCATTGAAAAAGGGATGCACATTGTTGTGGAAGGGTCTGTTTCGGTTTATACCCCAAGAGGGGAGTATCAATTTCAAACGGTGAAGATAGAACCGTATGGAAAAGGTGCGTTGGCACTTGCCTATGAGCAACTCAAAGAGAAGCTCAAAGAAAAAGGCTACTTTTCTCCAGAAAATAAAAAAGTGCTTCCCAAACATATCTCTAAACTGGCACTGGTCACAGCCAAAGACTCTGCTGCGCTACATGATATGTTAAAAATTATTGAACAACGTTGGCCTCTGCTTGAAGTTGTGATTGTCGATACTTTGGTGCAAGGGGATCAGGCAGCGGGCATGATTGCTAGGGCTTTAAAATATGCAGATACGTTAAACGCTGACATTGTGGTTGTGGGGCGTGGTGGTGGCTCTGCTGAAGACTTGTGGTCTTTTAACGAAGAAGTTGTTGCAGATGCCATATTTACAATGAACACACCCATCGTTTCAGCAGTTGGACATGAAGTAGATGTGCTCATTTCAGATTTTGTAGCAGACTTGCGTGCGCCAACACCTTCTGCTGCCATTGAAATGATACTGCCTGATGCCAAAGAGATCTTGTATACACTTTCTAATCTTGAAGACAGTATGCGCCATGTTTTACAGCAAAACCTAGAAAGGTTTAGTCAAGCACTAAAACACACAGAAGACTTACTACAACGCTCTTCTCCCCTAATGAAGCTAGAGGATACCCAAACGGTATTTAAGCGCTTAGAAGAGGATTTCTTGCGTGTTATCAGGTATAAACTAGAACGTGACTCTCTGCTTCCTTCTGATTTGGAAAAGAAGTACAAAGAGATGTTAAAACATCTTTTTGAGAAAAAAGAACAAGAGTTGTTGTTTTTAGAGCAAAAAATGTCATTCAATAACCCCAAAAACCTTTGTCGTTCAGGCTGGGCAAAAACTTCTCTTGAGGGTAAAACCACTGATTTAGCTTCACTGGAAGAGAATCAAAAATTTATTTTAGAAGACGAATTTACAAAAATAGAAGCGTTGGTTATGAGAAAATTTTAACTTTTAATAGAGCTATGATATAATTTACCTTAATAATTTGGAAGGTTATGTATGGAATCAGTACTATCTACAGTGAAAACATTTATGCAAACACTGAGTACAACAGACTATTTTTTCTTGTTTGCTGTTCTCTTTCTTGTTGCTTATTTCACTATGTTAAAAAAATCAAAACAACAACTAGAATCGAAGTTAGATACAAATACCAACGTATTTAAAAAAGCATTTGATGTGATTGATGATGCGATTATGATACTCTCAGAAAAACAAGAAATTGTCTATGCGAACCCTGCCATGGTAGATTTATTAGAATTGCAAGAACACTATCAGCGCAACATTTTAAAACCTATGCCAAAAATTAAAATAAAAAAATCATGGTTTGGACTGGATCAACTCCTTAAAGAGGAAAAATCTAAAGCAAGTAAAAAAGTATTGTCTTACCCTAAAACAACACTTAGGATTTCTGATACCAATGAAAAAATTGTTAACCTTTATATCAATATAGAACAATACGAGCAGGCTAAAAAAAGTTATTATGGTATTGTTACCATCCAAGACTTAAGCCAATCACAGGCGACAGAAGCTTTAGGTTTTACCCATAAACTCACAGGTTTACCAAACCAAATTCAAGCCATGCAAGATTTACCTATTTTGTATTCTAAAATTCATATTGAAAATAACAAAATCGCCTTAGTACTTTTGAGCTTTGATAACTTTTCACGTTTACGTTCTATTATTGGCTATGAACAGTCCAATGAAGTACTTAAGAAATTTGCCACGTATTTAAAAAGTATTGTCTCTAAGATGAATTTAAATATTTACCATACGTACGACAACCACTTTTTACTCACAGTTTCAAATGTAAATAGAGAAGAAGATGTTAAAGCGTTAATGGCTGAGATTCAAATGAAATTGGCTGCATTTTATAAAATGGAAAATGAGAATTTACACTTAACTGTCTCTGCAGGTATTGCACTCTACCCAGACAGTGGTCCTACACGAAAACTTCTTGACAACACGTACAAAGCCTTGGTTGCAGCACAAAAAGAGGGTGATGGAAAAGTAGAAGTTTATCTTCCTGAAAAAGCCAAAGAGGCGTATGATGAGTTACGTCTGCATAACGACATGCAAAAAGGTTTAGACAAAGGGGAGTTTGAAGTGTATTACCAACCTATTATTCGTGTAGGAGATGAAGCAGTGGTCGCAGCTGAAGCGCTCATCCGCTGGGTTCACCCTGAATTAGGTTTCATCCCACCAGATGTTTTTATTGGGCTTATGGAAAAAACAGGATTCATTATTAAGTTGGGTCAATTTGTTTTAGAAGAGGTACTCAAACAGCAAAAACGCTGGGAACTCTTTAAATTTAAACCTATCAAGGTTTCCGTCAACCTCTCAATGGTTGAAATAGCCACAGGAGAATTTGTAGAGCATGTTGAAGCACAACTCAAACATCATAGAGTACATGCAGACCGTATAAAGTTTGAAATTACTGAGGGTATGGCAATGATTGGTGAGAGTCAAACCATTAAGTACTTTGATAAACTCAAAAAATTGGGTGTGGGTATCTCCTTAGATGACTTTGGTACAGGTTATACTTCGTTTACTTATCTTAAAAAATTCCCAGCAGATATTTTAAAAATTGATAAAAGTTTGGTGGATAATATTTTAACCAACGAAGAAGATCAGCGTATTGTAAGGGCCATCATTGAATTGGGTCATAATTTGGGAATGAAGATTGTTGTAGA
>WTAE01000223.1 GCA_013139765.1 Sulfurovum sp. | reverse complement strand
TGGTGCGGATGAGAGGACTCGAACCTCCACGCCGTAAAGCACCAGATCCTAAGTCTGGCGTGTATACCAATTTCACCACATCCGCATGTGATTGTTTTACAAAACAATAAAAAGTAAGTGGTACACCCATTAGGATTCGAACCTAAGACCCTCGCCTTAGAAGGGCGATGCTCTATCCAGCTGAGCTATGAGTGCACAAAAAATAATAATAAATAAAAAAACTGATACATTAACTGGTACGCCTGAGAGGACTCGAACCTCTAACCCTCAGATCCGAAGTCTGATGCTCTATCCAATTGAGCCACAAGCGCTTCAACCTATAGAGTGGTTACTCGATTAATTACTAATTTATGGGGTAGGCGACGGGACTCGAACCCGCGACAACCAGTACCACAAACTGGCGCTCTACCAACTGAACTACGCCTACCATAGTTAAAATTACTTATTATTAAATGTTAAATATCTAAATGGTCGGAGTGAAAGGACTCGAACCTTCGACCCCCTGGTCCCAAACCAGGTGCGCTACCAGACTGCGCTACACTCCGTTTTCCTCAATTAACAGACAGACTCATCTGAAATAGGAACGCAATTATAGTCAAAAGGTTTCTATTTGTCAATAGATAAATGAAAAAAGATGAAAAAAAAGTTTTTAGCCCTAGTTTAGAGCTACTTTAACTGGGACTAAGTATAATAAATCTAAATGAAGAAAGAACAAGGGTTATAATGAATAATGTATTTGAACAAATTAATAGTGTCTTAGGATCAGTCTTTTTCTTTGACATCTTTTTTGGTATGACAAACAGTCCCATGCCTTTTATTGTAGCATGGCTTATTGTGGGTGGGGTCTATTTGACCTTTCGCTTTGGCTTCATTAACGTACGTATGTTTGTGCACTCTTACAAAATCATCACAGGGCAATACAAAACAGCAGATGACGTAGGGGAGATTACCCCTTTTCAATCACTAACCACAGCACTCTCTGCTACGGTAGGGCTTGGAAACATTGCAGGGGTTGCCATTGCCATTGCTATTGGGGGTCCTGGGGCTACATTTTGGATGATCTTGGCAGGGTTTTTTGGGATGACTCTCAAGTTTACTGAAGTTACCTTGGCACAAATTTACCGTGAAAAAAGACCTGATGGGCGCATTATGGGTGGGGCAATGCAGTACCTTTCAAAAGGTTTGGCCTCTAAAGGACATGCAAAAACAGGTAAAATTTTAGCTGTTATCTTTGCAGTGTTTGCCATTGGGGGGTCTTTGGGTGCAGGAAATGCCTTTCAAACTTCACAAGCACTAGGCGTACTCACAGAAAGAGTTCCATTTTTTGCAGAGTATCCCATTGTCTTTGGTCTTTTGATGGCAACCGTCGTTGGTTTTGTCATTATTGGCGGGATTAAACGTATTGCAGTGACAGCTGAGAAGATTGTACCTGCGATGGTACTTATCTACCTCATTGCTTCTTTGTGGATACTCATTGTCAATGCCTCTTTGGTGCCTGATGCCATTGGGACCATCTTTCGTGAAGCGTTTGCTCCTACTGCAGCCGCGGGGGGACTCATTGGTGTGCTGGTACAAGGCTTTAAGCGTGCCGCCTTCTCTTCTGAGGCCGGTGTAGGGTCAGCAGCTATTGTACACTCTACTGCGGCAGTGAAGTACCCTGTGCGTCAAGGTATGGTTGCGCTGTATGAACCACTTATCGATACTATTGTGATTTGTACTATGACCGCACTTGTCATAGTAACAACAGGCGTATACGCTGTAGATGGCGAGTTTGCCAATCTTGTGGCATCCAAAGAGGGTGCAGCACTCACAGCCGCAGCCTATGGAACAGTTATCTCATGGTTTCCTGTGGTCTTATCTTTTTCTATTATACTCTTTGCTTTTTCTACAATGATTTCATGGTCCTATTATGGAGAGCGTTCTTGGACCTACTTGTTTGGAGAGAAATACACCTTAGTGTATAAACTCATCTTCGTTTCATTTACTGTGATAGCCTCGGTAACCTCTGCATCAGCCCTTTTAGACTTCTCCGACCTACTCATATTAGCCATGGCCTTACCGAACCTTATAGGGCTCTATGTTTTACAGGGAGATGTCAAAGAGAACTTAACCATGTATTTGAAAAAATGGAAATCTGGGGAGCTAGATAGAGAGTGTATACAAAGTGGGGTTTGTGAAACACCTGAATAATATACTTTTATACAAATTAATGTCGGGGTGAAGCACCCCGCCCTACGGTATGAGGTTTGTATTGATAGGAAAATGACGTAAGCTAAAATAATTTCGTAGTTTCTTTACTGTAGATTTGGTCTAATGGCGTGAGTGGAGTGCGGGAGCATACTCGTAGTATGTGACCAAACGGAACGAAGCCGTTTGATCAAAGATGCAGTGAAATTAGCTAAACGAAATCTACGCCTTTTTCACCATTTTCTAGATGTCCAATAACATAGCCATCGGTATTCGCAAGTACAGTATCTACATTTTCAGGTTCTACCACCCATACCATTCCTACACCCATATTAAAGGCTCTGAACATTTCATCATCAGCGACATACTGACCCATGAATTCAAAGATAGGTAAAATACGAATGTCACCTTTAGTCACAACCGCTCTTATACCCTCTGGAAGGACACGTGGAAGGTTTTCTACGATTCCCCCACCAGTAATGTGGGCTAAGGCTGTTACATGCTCTTTATTGGCTTTATACTCTTTTACATAAATACGTGTTGGTTCTAACAATGTATCTACCAAAGGTTTACCTTGAAACTCTGTATTTAAATCCATACCTAGTTTGTCAAAAAAGAGTTTTCTTACCAGTGAGTACCCATTTGAGTGTACACCAGAACTTGGCATTGCAATAAGCACTTGCCCTGCTTTTACATTGGCGACCATGTCCATTTCGGCACGTTCAGCGATACCTACTGCAAAACCAGCCAAATCAAAGTCATCATCAGAGTACATACCTGGCATTTCAGCAGTTTCACCACCAACCAAAGCACACTCAGAACGGCGACAACCTTCAGCAATACCTGCGACAACATCTTTTGCATTTCCTGGTAAAAGTTTACCTGTTGCATAGTAGTCAAGGAAAAACATTGGTGTTCCATTATTACAAATAAGGTCGTTTACACACATTGCCACGAGGTCGATACCTACCGTGTCAAGTCTACCGCTCTCAATGGCAATACGAAGTTTAGTCCCTACACCATCTGTTGCAGAAAGTATCACGGGCTCTTTATAACCTGTTGGTAGGGCATAGGCACCAGCGAAAGAACCAATGCCTCCAATAACATTCTTATCAAATGTTGATTTTACATCAGCTTTGATCGCTTCTACAAATTGGTTACCTGCATCGATGTCAACACCGGCATCTTTATATGAAATATCTGACATTAGTGTGTCTCCTTAGGGATAGTTTCATTTTCACATGATGGAAAGATTTTTTTAAGTACGATAAGTCCTGGACACCAGCCTGTAAAACCGGCAATGACTAACATCACCATCATACCAAACTGTAAAAGAAAGGCTACCTGGAGCATACCAGCTTCACCAGACATACCAGAGGCAGCAAACCCCATAACAATACCAAGTATACTTGCTTGGATAAGACGTTGTATCTTTTCAGCGCACATTTAAAATCCTTGTGAAAAATTACGCGTATTATATCTAAATCTAGCTGTTAAAAATTAAGAGTTAAGTTTTCTACCTAACTTCTCTTCTACTGCAGCTACTTTATTGTTCAGTCTTCCTACAGGGCCCTCACGCCAATCTATTTTAATAGAGCTGTAGACACGCCCACAATCTTTTTGCAACTCTTCATAGGCTTTGTTAATAACGGCTAAAACCTCTTCTACAGTTTCTCCTTCAATGATGGTTCCCATTGGAGTAAGCTGATAGCCTAAGCCACTTTTATCGACAATATCTAATACACGTGCGACAAAGGCACTTTTACTTTGGGTTGCTTCGGTTGGAAACATAGAAAATTCTACTAATGCTGACATTTGAGTCCTTATATACGGGCTTTAACCCGTTTGTTTATTTTTATTTTGTGAAAATTGATACACAAATTTGATACCCGGATGATACAGAAAAAGGGGTTTAGTTATGGTAAATATTTGACAAAAAAGGCTTTAACCTTTAGGTATAGGCGAAGAATAGGCAAGAGATGAGAAGAAAAGCATTAGCTATAGTGATAAAGAACTAAGTATATAATCACTATAATTGATAATTAAAAATTAAGGGATAGCGATGAAAAAAATATTCGTAGTGTTAATGGCACTTACTTTGGGATTGATGGCAGAAAATGAAGTAAAACTTTTTGATAATACAAAAACACAAATAGGTGGTATGGTTGGTAAATCAATTGTCTATACTTATCCAGATAATGATATGGCAAAATATACTGATCCCACAATGCTTAAGAAACTTAAAGAGAATGTGGAGAAGAGTATCTGTAGTGGGGAAGATGAAAGAGCCTTGGTCAATAAAGGCTATCACGTCATTTTTATCTACCCCGGTGAAAAGAAAACTTCTATTTTCTCAATCTCTGATTGTAAAGGGTATCCTAAGCCTGAATAATGCTAC
Organism: Sulfurovum sp.; assembly: GCA_013139765.1. Taxonomy (GTDB): domain Bacteria; phylum Campylobacterota; class Campylobacteria; order Campylobacterales; family Sulfurovaceae; genus Sulfurovum. The sequence continues at coordinate 2,930 of WTAE01000223.1, read as the reverse complement.
ATCCAGCCTCTAAGCATAAGATGCCAATACATCGGCTTTAACATATACAAGTCAAAGACCCACCAGATAAACCGTGGTTTTTCTACGGCAAATGGGAAAGATGGGGCTAAGCCCTCATAATTAAATTCGGCTAAGATAATCTCACCATATTCAACTTTTAGTGGACAGACCGTATACCCATCAAACTTTTCTTTTAGCACTTTACCTTCCACCTGAGCTACAAGGTTTCCTACAGTCACAGGTCCGTGATGACGTGCTGATCCTCCTGTCTTACCCATCGGTATACCACACACATCCCCTATACCAAATACATTTTTATATCTTCTGTGCTGCAGACTTTCCATATCTACTTCGAGCCAGCCTTTTGCTGTTCCTTTTTGCCATCCTAGTTTTGAGTCTACTAAAGCTTGAGGTGGGCCCATAGGGGGTACAACATGGATAAAGTCATACGGCATCTCCACCATGCGATTTTCTTCTGTAACATCATACTCTTCAAGGTCTGCATCATATGCACCTTGGATTTCATAGGTCTCTTCAAAAGTAGCTACTTTTTGCTTCACATCGATAGATATAAGGTTATGTCTAAACTTATTTGTAATTTTGTCATATCTTTTCTGTACTTGGGAGAGTGATTTTTCTATCTTGGGTATAGAGAAAAGTTTACTTGTTCCTGTGGCATATACAAAATTTGCACCTAAATCCTCTTTTTTCAAATGGTCCGCTGAAAGATAGAGTATCTTCTGTGGTGCACCACCACATTTAATAGGTGTATTTGGACATGTGTATATTGCGGTAGGTTTCTCGCCTGAAGCTGCAGATTTTTTCAGCGCTTCAAACCAATCCCATGTCAAAGGACCCCCCCTCAGCAGTACCTTTTTCTAGATTGTTTAAGTAGACACTAGAAATCCCATGTGTACCAATATCTTCTTCACGAAGTCCCTTGATCCAATCGTAGTGATACACTAAACCCATAGCTACAACCATATAATCATAGCCAAGCACTTCACCCGCACGTGTTGTTACTTTATTGTGTTCAGGATCAAAAGAAAGCACTTCATCTTTTATCCAGTGTATAGAGTCATCAATAAAGTCTTTATTGTCTTTCACCATATCATCCACACATTCAACTCCTGCGGCAACAAACACTTGCGCAGGTTGATAGAGGTGCTTTTCATTAGGAGCGATAAGCGTAATATCAGCATTAGGCAAATCACTACGTAGTCTACTCAATGCCATAATGCCACCCGTACCACCACCCACGACAAGTACCTTTACCGCTTTATCACTCTTTGTACTCGCTTCAACTTTTGTTGGCGCACCAAAGGCTGTCATAGCGCCACCCAATGCCATAACTTTCAAGGCATCTCTTCTACTCATCCCCTCGGAAACAGAGTTTAATGCCTCATACGTGATTTGACTTTGTACGTTTTTTTTCTCTTTCATTTGAACTCCAGTGATATTACTTTATAGGGTCTAGACTCGCTTAGAAATAGTTTTACCTTTTGGGGTATAATACACTATGAATAATGAAAAGATGATAATTATTGGGGCAGGTGCTGCTGGACTCTGTGCGGCTATCGTGCAAGCTAGACAAGGTAAAAAAGTACTTTTGCTTGAGCAAAACAATAAAATAGGTAAAAAAATCCTTGCTTCTGGCAATGGAAAATGTAACATTGACAACAAACACATAGACCTTAGACGTTTTCATTCACAAAACCCTCTTTTTATAGAAGCAGTGTTAAAAGGTCATGGCTTTGACGTAGTAGAAAAGTTTTTCACATCTCTAGGTTTGGAACTCGTAGAAGGCAAAGAGGAGAAGATGTTCCCTATGTCTCTGCAAGCTTCCTCGGTGGTAGAACTTTTGGAATATGAAGCCAAACGGGTAGGGGTGGAGATACTTTGTGACTGTGCTGTGACACAGATAGATAAAACAGGTTCTACTTTTACACTAGAAAGCAGCCAAGGCAACTTTAGCTGTGAGACATTGCTACTTGCTTCAGGTTCTCCTGCGGCACCACAACTTGGTGGTTCAAACTCTGGCTATGCTTTTGCAACGAAGATGGGACATACACTCATCCCAAGACACCCTTCTTTGGTACAACTCTGTTCTGAAGAAACTTGGGTAAAAAACTGTGCAGGGGTAAAAGTAGCAGGTCTTGCAAAACTTTATGCAAACGGTGAGTACATTACAGAAAAGAAAGGTGACTTACTCTTTACAAACTACGGCATCTCTGGACTAGCCATACTAGACTTAAGCCGTGAAGTAAGCACCCGACTAGCCAACTTTGACTACTGTGAACTCAGCCTTGACTTAATGCCTGAACTTAGTAAAGAGAAGCTCACTAACTTACTCTTGCCTAGAGTCAATAAGGTAAGTGAAAAACCTTTAAACCTTTGGCTTCAAGGTGTCATCAACAAAAAACTTATTCACATCATTTTAGAACAGTCCAAATGTAAAGTACGTGTCGAAGACCACTTAAACAGAAAAGAGATAAACAAACTTGTACACGCCATTAAAAACCTCAAACTAAGTATTAACGATACCAAAGGCTTTACTGGTGCAGAAGTGGCCACAGGTGGTATAAATACCACAGAAGTGAATGCAAAAACAATGGAATCTAAACTTGTAAAAAATCTATTTTTTGCGGGTGAAATTTTAGATGTGGATGGAGACAGAGGTGGGTTTAATTTTCATTGGGCTTGGGTGACGGGGATGCGGGCAGGGATGAGATAACTGTAGGTCTGGGTACTCTTACCCCAACACAAATTTGCATACAACAACATTCAAAATGTTTAAATATTTGTCGGGGTGAGGGCACCCTGACCTACGCGAGTTTACTAGTGATTTCCTCTTGTGAAGTCGTCGTTGTCACCTATAGTGATTTTGTCACAGTGTTTCGTTGAAGAAAATGCAAAAACAATTAAAATAA
>WTAE01000093.1 GCA_013139765.1 Sulfurovum sp. | reverse complement strand
ACCTACAGTTACCCTCTATTAACGCTATCACGTTATACTTCACTTAGAAAGGCCAATGACCAAGTATCTTCTTACTCCTTGTCCAAAAGTTTGTAATCTTCCCTTGTTTTACTTGGGTTGGCCTTTTCTTTTTAATTTATTTCCCCCACTTTTTTACTCAATAATAACGCTAATCCTAGCAATAATCACATATATACACTATAGAGATCTGATATGCTAAGAGAACTATTGTAGCCCTTTGTAGGGTGTCGGTTGCAAGCGCACTTTACCGAATTTGGTTTTGGATATGATAGGTTGATATAGTAGAATTGTTGAGAGTACTTGAAAGAAATATAGTTTTAAAATTGATAATATTAGAGTAAATCTAAAAGTGTTTGTAATGATAAATAAGGGAGTTATATGAATGGTGGCGCCAGACGGAATCGAACCGCCGACACAAGGATTTTCAATCCTTTGCTCTACCAACTGAGCTATGGAGCCACTACTTAAAAGACAAGATGTCTTGCTAAGTGGATAGAATTATAACGGCTTAAACTTAAAAATGTGTAAGGTAAAAGCCAAAATGAAATAATTTATATTTTTTTTACCAAATCCATAAATGTATCCCCTCTATGTTTGTAAGATTTGAACTGATCAAAACTTGCAGCTGCTGGTGAAAGTAGGGCAACACTCTCTTTGTCTAAGCGTTTATCTATCTCCATCATGGCAGGCATGAGCTCTTTTGCTTCAAAACATTCTACCTGGTAAAGTGCAGCCAATTGTAGAAGTTTATTGTTATTGGCACCTATGGTATAGAGTGTAAGATTTAAAGGCTTTATTAGGGCAAATAGAGGCTCTAAATCTACACCTTTGTCATCACCACCTAAAATGAGATGAATATGTCTGTCTTCATAGGTTTTAATAGCTTGAATAGATGCATCTATGTTTGTAGCTTTTGAGTCATTGACCCACAGTCTTCCTTTGGCATCATGTACTTCTTCTTGTCTATGGGCATCTAGTGTGAAATGATTCATCAAGTCGTAGTCTGTTTCATCAAAAAGTACTTTTGTCACTACAAGTGCAATGAGTGCATCTTGTAAGAAAGCTGCTTTATAACGAAGTTTGGAGACATCAAGATTAAAATATTTTGCTATAAATTCACTGGAATCATATTCCACAACATAGGCATTGGTTTTAGGAAGTTTAAGTCCTTTAGGTACCAATGCTAGTTCTCCTTCATTCATAGTAAGTAAGGGACGTAATTTGTCAGCTGCATAGGCTTCTGCTGTACCGTGCCAATCTAAATGGTCAGGGGTGATAGGAAGCAGGAGATAAATGTCTGGTGAAGCTACTTTTGTATGGTGTAGGGCATAAGAGCTAGACTCTAAAACCCAGATAGGTGCATCAACATCTAAGTCTGCTAAAGGAATACCAATGTTACCCCCTGCAAGTGCTCCTCTTTTACTTAAAAGGTGTGTGAGCATTTGTGTGGTAGTTGTTTTTCCATTTGTACCCGAGATCCAAATAGAAAAAGGCATCTCTTTTTCAAAGTAGTCATATTCACTTAAGAGATGTTTTGCTTTTTGTATGAGTGGATGACTGGGTTTCAAACTAGGGGTTGTAACTTCTAATGTACTAGCTTCTGGATCAAAGAGAGAAGAGGGTTTGATGGTGTTATTGTCGTCATCTGTGTATACCTCTGTTGCATTGTCATCAAAGAATGTACAGCCACCACCAAGTTTTTTGGCAATGGCTTTTGTGGTAAGACCGTATCCGAAGAGTGTAGGTTTTGTTTGCATATTATCTGAACTTAAATGAGATTAGGGCTAAGATATTGGCAATAAATGAAATCATCCAAAAACGTACAATAATTTTGTTTTCTGGCCATTTTTTCATTTCAAAATGGTGGTGTATAGGTGCCATAAGGAAAACACGTTTTCCCCGTAATTTAAAAGAGGCAACTTGCATGATGACTGAAATGGTTTCAATAACAAAGATAATACCAATTAAAACCAATAAGACTTCACTTTTTCCTAAAATAGCAAGGTAAGCGATAAATCCACCAATGGCTAAAGAGCCAGTGTCACCCATAAAGACTTCTGCGGGGTAGGAGTTAAACCAAAGAAAACCAAAAAGTCCACCGGAAAGAGCGGCTACAAGTATGAGTACTTCTCCTACACCTTTAATGTTTGGTACCAAAAGGTAATTACTTATAATGGCATGCCCTGTGAAATAGATAATGGTTCCTAACGTTAAAATAGCAATAATTGAAGGGACGGTAGCTAGACCATCAAGTCCATCGGTGAGGTTTACAGCATTGGTGGTGGCTAAGAACATCAGTATCCAAAATGGAATAGCAAAATAAGAGAGGTCAAAGATCGCATTTTTGAAAAAAGGCACATAGAGTTCTGTAGGAAAGCCTGCATAGAGTAGTAGACCAGTAGAGAGGCTTGCTACAATAGCTTGTAAAAATATTTTTCCTCTAGGTGTTAACCCTTCCAAGTTGTCTCCTGAGAGTACTTTTCCTAAATCATCTTTCAGTCCAACTAATCCAAAACCCACAAGAGTAATGAGTCCACCCCAAACATAAAGGTTAGAAAAGTCTACAGTAAGTATTACAGCAAGTAGTGTTGCAAGAATAAATATCGCGCCACCCATAGTAGGTGTCTTTCCTTTACTTTCATGGGCAGGCACATACTTAGAGATAGGTTGGTTTGCATTTTTTGAAATGGCCCATGCAAGGTATTTTGGCATAATAATCATGGTAAAAGCGAAAGCAAGTATAAATGCAATACCTGCACGTACGGAGAGATACCCAAAGAGAGTATGATGTAAAAGTTCTGAAAGTTCATATAACATTAATGTATTACCTTTATCTTGAAGAAAGTTTATTTTACTATTATTTCAATTAAGGATATCTCTAATGGTAGGTTATCCCCTAAAATATAATGAAAGAGCTAAATATGTCTAATAAAAAAACTATTTTAATTATAACTGATGGTATTGGCTGTAAGCCTGACAGTAAATGTAATGCATTTAAAGATGCTAATAAACCTACGTATGACAGACTATTTGAAGATGCACCTCGTGCACTTATCTCTACGCATGGACTCTCTGTAGGTTTACCTGAGGGACAGATGGGCAACTCTGAAGTTGGACACATGACCATAGGTTCAGGGCGCATTTTGTACCAAGACTTAGTAAAAGTCTCTTTGGCACTTGAAGATGGAAGTATTGAAGAGAATGTGGCACTGAATGAAACTTTGGAGAAAAGTGAACGTGTACATTTAGTGGGGCTTTTGAGTGATGGCGGTGTACATTCACACATTAAACATACGATTGGGATGGCTAAACTTGCTAAAGCAAGAGGGAAAAAGGTCTTTTTACACCTCATAACAGATGGAAGAGATGTGAGTCCAAGTTCTGCCATGACGTATATAGAACAAATTGAAGCAATTTGTGATGAAGATATTTGTATGGCGACCATTGGGGGACGTTTTTTTACGATGGATAGAGACAACCGTTGGGAACGTGTGGAAAAAGGGTATAAGGCTATTGCCCAAGCAGAGCCAAAAAGTGAACTTTCGGCGAAAGCATATGTGCAAGCTTCTTACGATAAAAATGAGTTTGATGAGTTTATTGAGCCTGTTGCCCTAAAAGGATATGAAGGTCTGGAAGCAGGAGATGTTGTGATAGTGACAAATTTCCGTTCAGACAGAGTAAGAGAAATTACAGCGGCTTTGGCTTTAGAGAACTTTGATGGCTTTGAAAGAAAATATATCCCTCTGAACATGGCAACAATGACAAAGTATGATGCCAGTTTTGATTATCCTATACTTTTCCCGAAAGTGGCACCTGAGAATACTTTGGCGCAAGTGGTCTCAGAGGCAGGCTTAAAACAGTTACATACTGCAGAGACAGAGAAATATGCCCATGTGACTTTTTTCATGAATGGGGGGATAGAAGAGCCTTATGTGGGGGAGAGTCGTGTGCTTATTCCTTCTCCCGATGTAAAAACTTATGACATGCAACCAGAAATGTCTGCTCCTGAAGTGGGTAATGCTGTACGTACAGCCATGGATGAAGCCTATGATTTGGTTGTGGTAAACTTTGCCAATGGTGACATGGTAGGACATACGGGGAATTATGAGGCGGCATGTCTGGCTGTGAATGCTGTTGATACAGAGTTAGGACAGATTGTAGAAAAAGCAAAAACTTTGGGCTATAACATAGTCTTGACATCGGACCATGGAAACTGTGAGGAGATGCAAGATAAAGAGGGGCATGTCTTAACTAACCATACTGTTGGTGAAGTGTGGTGTTTTGTGCTGGCAGAAGGTGTGACAGCCTTAAAAGAGGGATGTAGCCTAAACAACGTGGCCCCTACAGTTTTACAACTTATGGGACTAGAGATACCTTCTGAAATGGATGAGACACTACTTTAGAAGTTCACTGAGAAGTGCCTTGGGATTTGACAAGGAAATATTTTTATGGTATTATGAAAAGTAATAATACTTAACTATTAAAAATATTTCTACACAGTAGAAGAGGAAAAGTGACTGACAAGATAAAAGGTTAGCTAGTTGTGTTTTAGTTAAAGACATTGCTTGTTGGGAAAAACTTCTGTGTCTAGAAGAGAGGAGTTTAGTTATGGAACAACGACTTAAAGAGTCCGTAGGCGTACTCATGGCGCATATTATTAAAATAGACAATAGGGACATAGAAAAAGAGATGCCAATCTTTTGTGATATTATGGGGACTAATTTTAACTGTAGTCAAGAAGAAGCGGAAGAAATCTTACATAAAACAATCAATAAAGAATATAACTTAGATGAGTACCTTGACACCATCAATGTAGCACTTTGTGAAGATAAGATTTCAAAGTTTCACCTTTTAGAACAGTTAAACCATGTGATTTATTCTGATACTATCTCACCGAATGACTACAAGGTTTTTGACGAGATTAAAGAGAAACTTTTTACCTGCAAATAAGCCTAGATTTATAAGTGTAGGTCTAAATAGCATTTATGTTACAATGTCGCAATTTTAGTAAACAAAGGGCGTGAATGAAATTTACAGGTACAAATGTATTGGTGACAGGTGCAAGTAGAGGTATAGGTGCAGAGATAGCAAAAGGTCTTGCAGCCATGGGTCTAAAAGTATGGGTGAACTTTCGTTCTGGTGAAGCAGAAGCCAACGCTGTAAAAGAAGCCATTGAAGCTGAAGGTGGAAAAGCAGAAGTTATTGGTTTTGATGTCTCTAATGAAGAAGCATTTGTAGCGGCTGTAAAAAGTATTGTGGCAGAAGATGGTGAATTGGCGTATCTTGTAAACAATGCAGGGATTACCAAAGATGGTTTGGCAATGCGTATGAAGAGTGAGCAATTTATGGATGTGATTGAAGCCAACTTAAAATCAACGTTTATTGGTTGTCGTGAAGCACTTAAAGTCATGCGTAAAAAACGTTTTGGTTCTGTGGTAAACATCGCGTCTATTGTCGGTGAAACAGGTAATGCTGGGCAGACGAACTATGCCGCTTCTAAAGGTGGTACCATTGCGATGACTAAATCGTTTGCGATTGAAGCAGCGACTTCTGGTATTCGTTATAACACCATCACTCCTGGCTTTATTGCTACGGAGATGACTGCTGTCCTTAAAGAGGAAGTAAAAGATGCGTTTACTGCCAAAATACCAATGGCAAGATTTGGTAACCCTTCTGAGGTTGCGGATGCAGTGGCTTTTTTACTTTCTGATCACTCTTCGTATATTACGGGAGAGACACTCAAAGTAAATGGCGGAATGTTTATGTAATACCGCAAGGTATTACATACAGCTAAAGAAGTCTCCTTTGTCAATAAAAATACTCCTTTTAGAAGATGATATACTTTTTAATGAAACCCTACAAGATTTTTTAGAAGAAGAAGGGTATGACGTAAAGTCAGTTTTAGACCCTTATTCTGCTTTAGACTTATCTTACGAACATAACTTTGACCTTTATCTTTTTGATGTGAATTTGCCGTATGAAACAGGTTTTGAACTTTTAGAAAAATTACGACAAAGTTCGGACCATACCCCCTGTATCTTCCTCACCTCCCGTGAAGACAAAGCTTCACTCAAAGAAGGTTTTGAAAAAGGTGCAGATGATTACCTACAAAAGCCTGTAGATTTAGATGAACTTTTACTTCGTATTCAAGCCATACTCCGTAGACAAGTACGCCAAGAGATTGTGCAACTAGGTGTTTACCATTTTGATATTTTGAGTAAAACACTGTATGAGGGTGAGCAGAGTGTCTCTTTGAGCATTAAAGCGTCTGAACTTTTATTTCTTTTTTTAGAAGCCAAAGGAAACTTGGTTCAAAGTACACACATTAAAGAACGTTTATGGTCGGCTTCTGAAGAAGCGAGTGATGGCGCTTTACGTGTTTATATTACACAACTTAAAAAATATTTCCCTACACAGATAGAAAACATACGTGGTGTAGGGTATAAAATGGCCTTAAAATGAGAAAAGAATTACTTTTTGCCATGGTCATATTTTTAGTGACTATTTTGACACTTTTAGCCGCGACACACCGCTTTTTAGAGTCTTGGGAACTCAATCAGTTTAAGTTTTTTATTGCCGGTGCTTTAGTGTTTTTGGTGGTTCTTGGCTGGGGATATGTACTTTTTACAATGATTTTTGCACCTAGAAAGCAGATGGAAGACACATTGACTTCTTTAACGAACAATATCATACACGAACTCAACATACCACTGGCTACCATTAAAGCGAATGCAACACTTTTAAAAAAACAGCACAGTGATGAAAAGTCTCTAAAGCGTATAGAACGTATTGAAGATGCTTCTGTGCGACTGAAAAAACTGTATGATGAACTGGTGTATGGTATACGTAAAGAGATGCATACCATTGAAAAAGAGCCTTTTGACCTTTCTTTGCTGGTAAAAAAGTCTGTGGCACTTTTTGAAGAACAGCAACGCAATGAGTTTCATTTGGATTTAGAATCTTATGAAATAGAAGCAGATAAGATCGGTTTTGAACAAATGTTTGAAAATATCCTCTCTAATGCTATGAAATATTCACCCAAAGATAAAACGATTAGTGTGAGACTTAAGGAGGGAATGCTTAGTGTAGCAGATAAGGGTATAGGTATGAGCTCAACGGAGTTACTTCAAGTCTATGAGCGTTATTATCAGGCAGATGAAAAACATGATGGGCATGGTATAGGATTTGCACTTATTAAGTCCTATTGTGATGCCTCTGAGATTGAAATTCATATTGATTCTATAAAAGGAGAAGGGACAAAAGTCTCTTTGGATGTCTCTAAGCGACATGCTTAACACTTCATTAACACTTCTGTGCCATACTTCACCTGTCGAAATAAGATTTAGGCATCTTTTGAAAACAAACCTTCTACGTGGTGGTGGAAGCGATGTTTTCTGCCTTTTCACTTTTACAGGCATCTTCCCTAAATTTCAACATTCATTCGTTATCAACAAAAAGAGTTTTTTATGTTAAACAATCGTCATTTCATTGCCTATAGCATTACAACATTTTTTTATTTGCTGTTTGCTGGGATTATTGTTTATCTGCCTACAGCTACAAAAATTGCCACAGAAAGTTCCCAAGAAAAAGTGATACAACTCTCTGTCACCGAGTTTATGACTGAGGTACTCCCTTCTGTGGAAGAAGTGATAGAAGAAATTGTGGAAGAAAAAGTTGAAAAAGAAGAGCCTAAACCAGAAGTAGAAGTGAAGGTAGAAGAACTTCAAGTAGAAAAGCCTGTAGTCATACCGGTTGTAGTAAAAAAAGTGCTTCCCAAAGTGACAAAAACAAAGCCAGTAAAAAAACCCAAAAAGAAAAAGACAAAAAAGAAGTCTACAAAGAAGAAACAAGTAAAACGTAAAACATCTTCTGTGCAACGAAAAGTGAATCCTGCTAAAGTGAACCTCTTTTATAAAAAGATACGTGTCAAAATGAACCGACACAAGTTTTACCCTAAAATCGCCAAACGTCGAGGTATGCAGGGGTCTGTAAAAGTGAGTTTTACAATTTTACCTTCAGGAAAAGTGAGTCGTATCACTTTAGTGGGTCCCAAAGTCTTTCAAAAGTCCGCACGTAAGGCGGTGGAAAGTGTCTTCCCATTAAATGTCAAGAATGTACCGGTCTCTTTACCCACACGCGTCAATGTCACATTACACTACCAAATTCGTTAAAACGATGCTAAAAAGATGTACTTAACACATATTTAACACTCTTTTGTAAAAATAACGAAAATTATTTGGAGTAGTGATGAGACAAGGACAAGGATTATTATGGGCTTCTTTAGTACTTTTGTCTGCGCAAGCAGAAGAAGTGACTTTAGAAACAATAGAAGTAGAAACAAGTATAGAGACAGAGCTTATTAAAGATGTACGTGGGGAAGATATCAAGTCGGCAGATTTGGCAGAGGCATTGTTTAAACAGTCTCCTGCGATTTCACTTGTAAGAAGGTCAGGTATTGCGAATGATATTATTGTAAGGGGACAGAAGAAAGACAATATCAATGTGAGTATAGACGGTGCAAAAGTATATGGCGCCTGTCCAAATAGAATGGACCCTCCTGTTTCTCATGTATTAACCAACAATATTGACTATATTGAGATCAATGAAGGTCCTTATAACGTAGAAGACTTTGGTGTACTTTCTGCAGATGTAAAGATACACACGATTCAACCAGAAGACGAGTTTCAAGGTGATATCAATCTTGGTTTTGGATCATGGGGCTATAAAAAGGCTGCGGTGTCAGCTTCGGGTATGATTACAGACAATGTCAAATTCCTTGTTTCTGCTTCAGCAGAGACCAGTAAACAATACGAAGATGGTGACGGCAATGACTTTGTAGGGCAGATAGATAGAGAAATAAAAAAAGGTGCGGTACCAGCAAGTACACAATACCAACCACAATATAGAGACATGGATGCGTATACTAAAAAAACAGTGTTGGCAAAACTTTTTTGGAATATTACTGACAATCAAGAGTTAAGACTCAGCTACACAGGAAACAGATCAGATGATATCTTGTACCCTTCTTCAAAGATGGATGCACTGTATGATGATTCTGATATTTTTAATGTGGAATATATCGCGAAAGATCTTGGAAAGTATTCTAAAGAATTAAATATTCAACTGTATCAATCAACGGTTGAACATCCAATGTCTACAAAGTATAGAAATATGGGCGCAGTAAATTATATGACGCATGCACTGACAACGAAAATGCAGGGTGCAAAACTAAAAAACACTTTTGATCTTGATAACCACACACTTACAGCAGGGATTGATTACTCTTTACGTAACTGGGATGGTGCATACTTTAAAAATGATATACCTCTTGATATTGCCAGTAAAGGCAAGATGCCATTTCACAGTATTTATGATGTAGATACTGAAAATGTTGCATTTTTTCTCAAAGACAGTATCAAAATGGATAAACTTATTTTAGATTTGGGGTTAAGATATGATGACACATCTATCAGCTCTGGGTATGCCAATCAGCCAGATAATGACTATGAAGAGTTAAATGGGTACATTTTTGCAAACTATCATTTTGATGCGACTACAAATTACTTTGTAGGGATTGGAAAATCTTCAAGAGTACCTGATGGAAAAGAGCTTTACTGGATTGGCAATATGGGAAATACTATTGGTACACCCACTTTAGATGCGACGCAAAACTATGAGTTTGACCTTGGCGTAGAGAAGAAGTTTGAAAATGCAAGTTTTAAAGTCAAAGGTTTTTATTCTCAATTAAAAGATTTTATCGCGTACAATTCAAGCAACATGACGCCAAAAGGTCCAGTAAATGTGTATGAAAATGTAGATGCAGTGGTGTATGGATTTGAACTTAGTGGTACATATATGGCAACTACTGAGCTTTATTTTGACTATGGTATGGCATACCAAAGAGGAAAAAAAGATAATCCTTTGGCGGGTCAAACAGGCACAGAGATGCCTGAGATTCCACCATTTAAGTTTAATCTTGCAGCCAATTATGCATATGACGAGACTTTGATGTTTAGAGCAGAGTTAATCGCTTCTGATGAGTGGACAAACTTTGATGTTGAAAATGGAGAACAAGAGTTAGATGCGTATGGTGTGTTCAACCTAAAAGGATCTAAAACATGGGGACACTTTGAGCTTACTGTAGGTGTTGATAATATTTTCGATGAAACATACGCGGTATCAAATACCTATAATGATTTGATTTTACTTCCAACAGTTGGAAACAATGAAGTGATGTTATTGAACGAACCAGGCCGTTATTTTTATACCAATTTAAAATATACATTTTAAGATGTGCCTATCTCCATGATACACGTGGAGATAGGCCATATTACGTAACTTTCTCCCCACTCTTGCTCCTTAAGCTCCCATTCCTTGATATTTCTCACTTTCTTTTTACTGTAATTACTAAAATTTTTAGACTATTTAGCTATAATCAGATGTATTTTTATAAATTTAAGGAGTAGTCCATGGCATTATTTGATGATGTAAAAGAAGTAGTTGTAGAGCAACTAAACGTGAGCCCAGATGAGGTAAAAGAAGAGTCTAAATTCGTTGAGGATCTTGGAGCTGATAGTCTAGATGTTGTTGAGTTAGTAATGGCACTTGAAGAGAAATTCGATATCGAAATCCCTGATGATCAAGCAGAGGCAATTGCAACTGTAAATGATGCAATCAAGTTTATCGAAAACGTATAAGCAAACTGCCTCCTTGTGAGGCATTTTTAAAATATAGTTATGTTTTAAACATAAAATATAACTATATTTTCAATTAAATAGTACAGGAGTGCCAGTGAAAAGAATAGTAGTTACAGGTTTAGGGATGATTAATGCCCTAGGACTAGATAAAGAAACATCATTTGCAAATATCATTGCAGGTAAATGTGGGATTAGAACCATTGAAAGTTTTGATACCGAAGGACAATCTGTAACTATCGCTGGTGAAATACCTGATTTTGATGTCTCTGAAGTATTAGATGGAAAAGAAGCAAAAAAAGCAGATAGATTTATCCAGCTTGGGCTTAAAGCGGCTAAAGAAGCGATGGCAGATGCAAATTTTTCAGATGATGTAGATATGGAAAGATTTGGTATTGCTTCTGCTTCCGGGATCGGTGGACTTCCAAATATTGAGAAGAACTCATTGGTCTGTGGAAACAGAGGACCAAGAAGAATCTCTCCCTTCTTCATTCCTTCTTCCTTGGTAAACATGCTAGGTGGATTCATCTCTATCTACGAAGGCATGAAAGGTCCAAATCTCTCTTCTGTGACGGCTTGTGCTGCAGGTACGCATGCCATTGGTGAGGCTGCGAAGTCTATTATGGTTGGTACAGCAGACAAAATGTTAGTCGTAGGTGCTGAGTCAGCAATCTGTCCTGTAGGTATTGGTGGATTTGCTGCAATGAAAGCACTTTCAACAAGAAATGATGACCCGCAAACTGCTTCAAGACCTTTTGATGCAGAGCGTGATGGTTTTGTTATGGGTGAGGGTGCAGCGGCACTTGTGTTAGAATCTTACGAAGACGCTGTAGCACGTGGTGCTACGATTTATGGTGAGCTTGCAGGATTTGGTGAAAGTGGTGATGCAAATCACATTACAACACCAACGATGGATGGCCCTATGCGTGCAATGAAAGGCGCGCATAAAATGGCAGGTGA
>WTAE01000208.1 GCA_013139765.1 Sulfurovum sp. | reverse complement strand
ACCTACAGTTACCCTCTATTAACGCTATCACGTTATACTTCACTTAGAAAGGCCAATGACCAAGTATCTTCTTACTCCTTGTCCAAAAGTTTGTAATCTTCCCTTGTTTTACTTGGGTTGGCCTTTTTGCTTTCATATTATCTCCCTTAAACTCTAAAAGCTTTTTATACCTACTTTACGATAAAATACGGTAAATAATAACTATAGGATATCTCATGTCTACAAAGATGGCTTCTGCCCGTATTTCTACTGCTAGTTCAGAACTTTTAACACAACTTAACAACTCTTTACCTTTTGATAAAGTACTTTATGTAGAAGATATAGAAGGATCACGTGCGCATGCCTATATGTTGGGTGAACGTGGGATCATATCTAAAGAAGATGTTGCAAAGATAGATGAAGGTTTAGCTGGGATTAAAGCAGACATTGAAGCAGGCACACTTCTATTAGATGGTGATGATGAAGATATCCACATGGCAATTGAACGCAACTTAACAGAACGTATTGGAGATGCAGGTAAACGTTTGCATACAGCACGTTCACGTAATGACCAAGTGGCACTTGATTTTAGAATGTTTGTACAAAGAAATGGGTTGACAATTGCAGAACTACTTTTAGAAAACATTAAAACGTTTATGAATGTGGCAAAAGAGAATGTTGATGTGATGTTACCAGGTATGACACACCTTCAACATGCGCAGCCTATCAACTTTGGTTTTCATATGATGGCCTATGCGTCTATGTTTAAACGTGATTATGAACGTTTTATCTCTTCATATGAGCGTAATAACCTTTCACCTATTGGCTGTGCAGCACTTGCAGGGACGCCGCACAATGTAGATAGAAAGATGACAGCTGAGAAGTTAGGTTTTGATGGACCTACGCTTAACTGTTTAGACACAGTGTCAGATAGAGACTTCGCACTTGAAATACTTTTTAACATTTCTACAATGATGATGCATATTTCCCGTTTGAGTGAAGAGCTTATTATCTGGTCCACGTCTGAGTTTGGCTTTGTCACGCTTTCTGATAGACATGCTACTGGGTCTTCTATTATGCCTCAAAAGAAAAACCCTGATATTCCTGAACTTCTTCGTGGTAAAACAGGACGTGTTAATGGTAACCTGATTTCACTACTTACAGTCATGAAAGGTCTTTCTCTAGCGTACAACAAAGACATGCAAGAAGATAAAGAGGGTGTATTTGACTCTGTACGTACAGCTTTACTCTCACTACAAGTGATGAATGAAATGGTAGCAGACATGACAGTGAATGTCAAAAAAATGGAAGCTGCATGTATGATAGGCCACCTTTCAGCCACAGACTTAGCTGACTATCTTGTCAAAGAAGCTGGACTTCCTTTCCGTGATGCTTACCATATAGTAGGTAATGTTGTAAACATGGCAGAAGAGAAAGGTCTAGACATTTCTGAACTCTCATTGGAAGATTTACAAACTATTGATGACCGTATAGGTGAAGGTGTGGTACCACTTCTTGATAACCGTGCTTCTATGAATGCCCGTACTTCTGAGGGGGGAACGGCTAGTGTTAGAACTTTGGAGCAGATTGAGAGTTTGCAGGGTTGGTTGGAAGAACAGCGTTAGATTTATACCTTACATTTTTTTAAATTGCAAAAGCTATATTGGATTTAAAAGATATTTTATATTTTTTTAAAAATTATCATAGTATAATGCAGTTACTTATTAATGTTAAAAGCTAAACTTGTTGTGAAGCAAGGGCAGAAAGTTATGGGTCTTTATCTTAAAGATTGCCAGACTACACATTGAAAGATATATCTTTCTAAACAGATAGAAGGATAATTCTGTCTTCTTCACTCCTAGCTTTTGATATGTATATGATACAAATTCAATCAAAGGATAGTCGTGAAAAAATGTCTCTTTTTTTATTTCATTGCCCCGCTTTTTCTTTTTGCAAATACTGCACCATTGTCGAAATCTAAAAATATCAAAGCAGATCTGGTTACAGTGATAAAATCAGAAAGGAAGATGTACCTTTCAAACAAAGGGAAAATCTTAAAAATATATGACATAGCCTTAGGCGGTAATCCTGTAGGTCACAAACAAGTGCAAGGTGACCAAAAAACGCCGGAAGGTTATTATAAGCTTGATTATCTAAAATCCAATAGTTCCTATTACAAAGCGTTACATATTTCATATCCGAATAGAAAAGATTGTAAAAGTGCGAGAAAATCAGGTAAAAGTCCTGGTGGATTAATCATGATTCATGGACAACCAAACAATAAAAAATCGTATAGATCATTTTTTTCTAAGCCTAGTGATTGGACGGCAGGATGCATAGCACTTTTCAATAATGAAATTGATGAAGTCTTGAAGCTTGTGAAAGTAGGCACATACATTCTTATTAAGCCTTAAAAGTTTATCTTTTTTTCTTAGCTAAGTGACTGTTGTCAGGAGTTTTGAGTTTCTCTATCTTCTCGATAACCTTTGCAATACTCTTTCCTTTTATCTTTACTCCACCCATTTTGGCAACAGGTTGTTTGATGCATCGTTTGCACATCTTGATGCATGGTTTTATGATAATGTCATCATTGGGAAATGCTTTATTGAGTTTGTCATGAAACTTTTTAATTTTGGGAAAGTATTTGCATATTTTTATCTTCATACTTTAGTATAGTATGAATCTGTGTAATATGTGCGTAGGAAAAGTGAAAACTTTATCTGTATATTAATATGGGAGGTACTGTGGTAACAGCACCCTAGGCATCCCATTTTGTGTAGGGATGTTCTATTAGATTTGAATTATAATATCTTGCATCATCACTGACTTCTTCTTTTACCCATTTGGGTAAAACAAAACTTTCATCTTCACTTGTTAACTCTATCTCGGCAACAATTAAACCTTTGTTTTCTCCTTCAAAGACATCTACTTCCCAAGTGTGACTCTTGTGTGTTATGAGATAGCGGGTTTTTTCTACGTGGGATGTTTGGCAAAGGTTTTCTAACATCTCCTGGGCATCTTTAAGAGGGATAGGATATTCAAACTCTAGCCTTGTGGTGCTTTTGTTTTTACTCTTTAGGGTTAAAAAGGCTTCTTGGTCTCTAATGCGTACTCGTACGGTGGTAAAGTCAACCGTTTTAATGTACCCTTGTTTGATTTGGTAGCCATTTTTTAAAGATCCCAATATCTTTTTGTCTATTAAGAATTTTCGTTCTATCTCTACGCCCATGTGAAACCTTTAAAATGTTCTTACAGAAGTATACAGATTTTATTCTAATTACTGTACACTTATAAAAAATTTAAAGGCATAAAAATGAATGTATCTGTAGAGTATTTGGGTGAGAAAAAGTTTAAGGCAAATACACTGAAGTCTTCTTATATATTAGATTGTAAAGAGATTACGCCTGTGGAGTATTTTGCAACGGGAATCATTGGTTGTACGGGGATTGATCTTGTAATGATGGCTGAAAATGATGGGTATGTTGTGAGTAATTACAAAGTGAGTGCTGAGATAGAACGTCAAAATGAAGTACCAATGAAGCTTGCAAGTATGCACATCATTTATGAATTTGAAGGGTCATTTGATACGACGAAGGCGAATCGTTATATATTGGCATCATTAGAGAGTTACTGTACAACAGTGAATTCTGTGCGTGATTCTGTAAAAATTACGTATAGCATTGTATATAATGGCGTGAAGATAGCAGACAAAGAGAGTATTGTATCTGGTGGAGGAACGCTATTGGATGATGGCTTTGGTGGTGCCTGTGGTGTCTAGAGTTTAAGTAAGTCTGCTAAAGGTCTGTAGCCAGAGAGACAGAGCATGTGTCCGTCTGTGTCTATTTTGACTACGGATGGAAAAGAATTGGCACCCATAGAACGTGCTTTTGAAAAGTCATGTTCTAAAAGCATTTGAGTGCGTCCGGCATGATAAAAGTTTAAAAAGGCTTCTCTTTTTTGACTAGGAATGTAAGTGCTGAGTACTTCAATTTGTGTAATATCTTTTCCCTCTTTATAAAAGGCTTCTTGGATTTTTCCTAAATAGTCAAAAGCTTGTTCTTCTCCCCATAATTCTCGCACACTTAGTACTGCTTTACAAGAAGGATGTGTGTTATAGTCAAAAACTGTTTTGTTGAGAATGAAAGGAGAAAAGGGCTGTCCTGTTAGGCTTTGTACTGCGTCCCAGTGGGTTTTTAGGTAGGATTTACTCTGTGCATCCCAAGCCATTTGGCCAGAGCCACGTAGACCACCTACCACTAAAGAATAGGTATACTTTTTTGCGTATTTTTCTCTTAATGTTTCAATAATAGGGTGGAAACCCCAGCACCATGAACACATGGGATCAATTACAAAGATAAGTTCTGTCATGGGGGCTTCTTTTTATTGCAGTATAACATAATGCAAAATCTTGGCTATTTAGCTATAATTCCAAAAAATATTTGATACGGAACCTTATTATGATACAACTTACAAATCTTACCAAAAGTTTTGGTGGACAAACCCTCTTTAATGATGTAAATTTTAAAATGCAAGCACAGCAAAAAATAGGCTTTGTAGGACGTAACGGGTCGGGTAAATCGACACTTTTTAAGATGATACTGGGAGAAGAGTCACATGACAGTGGATCTATTAGTATTCCTAAAAATTACCGTATTGGTACGCTGAAACAGCATCTCGTCTTTACTGAACCTACGGTACGAGAAGAGTGTGCTTTGGTTTTACCTGAAGATGAACAGTGGAACTTTTATAAAATAGAAAAACTTCTTTTTGGACTAGGTTTTTCTGAAGCAGACTTGGACAAAGACCCTATGAGTTTTTCTGGTGGGTATCAAATTCGTATTAATCTTGTAAAACTTTTGGCAACAGAGCCAAATATGTTATTGCTTGATGAACCAACGAACTACCTTGATATTATTTCCTTACGTTGGCTCAAGAGTTTCATTCGTGACTTTGATGGTGAAGTGATACTCATTACCCATGACAGGGACTTTATGGACTCTGTGAGCACACATACAATGGGTGTACAGCGTAAGACTTTGCATTTGGTTTCTGGAGATAGTTATAAGTACTATGGAACCCTTGAACTGGCAGATGAAACATACGAAAAAACAAAAGCTAATCAAGACAAAAAACGTAAAGAACTTGAAGAGTTTGTGGCACGTAACAAAGCCAGAGCATCTACAGCAGCTTTGGCGCAGTCTAAGCAAAAAGAGTTAGACAAGATGGATGAGATGGAAGACTTAAAAAGTGATGCAACACTCTCTTTTGGATTTAACTACAAAGACACACCGGCTAAAGTCATTTTCCGTGCGGAAGAGTTAGGTTTTGGATATAACCCTGATGAGCCATTGTTCAAGAACATTACGTTTGCTATGGAAAAAGGCAAACGTTTGGCGATTATTGGTAAAAATGGTAAAGGTAAATCTACTTTGCTTAACTACATTGCAGGGGAGTTAGAACATCAGCAAGGAAAACTTGATTTTCACCCTTCTACACATTTTGCACACTTTGGACAAACAAACATCGAAAGACTGAATGTTAAAAACACCATTGTAGATGAGATAGCTTCCATGTCTAAAGAGATAGGTATCCCTCAAGCACGTAACATTGCTGGGCGTATGATGTTCTCTGGTGAACTTGGTGACAAAAAGATAGACGTGCTTTCAGGTGGAGAGCGAAGCCGTGTGATGTTGGGTAAAATTATTGCAACTCCTGCAAACTTACTGTTCCTTGATGAACCTACTAACCACTTAGACATGCAGTCCATTGATGCATTGGCTGATGCGATTGATAAATTTGAGGGTTCACTCATCATGGTTACGCACTCGGAAATGTTACTACATAGATTAGCTGATGCACTGATCATCTTTCATAAGGGTGGGGCTGAGTATTTTGATGGTACGTATGCAGACTTTTTAGAGAAGATTGGTTGGGAAGAGGAAGAGGGTAATAGCAAACCCAAAAAGAAAAAGCCTAAAATAGACTATAAAGAGCGTAAAAAACTTCGTAAAGTAGTGACTAAAGAGCGTAATGAAGAGCGAAAAGAGTACACAAAAGAGATAAAACTTTGTGAAGAGAAAATAGAAATACTTGAAGCAGATATGGCTTTGAAAAATGAAACGTTATCAACTGCTTCTGATGCAGGGGAAAATGATTTGATTATGGAACTTTCTAAAGAGGTTGGCCTTGTGCAGCAAGAGATAGATTCTTATTTTGAACGACTTGAAATTGCTTCTGAAATGGATGAAGAGATTGTTGCGAAATATGAGATTAAGTTGCAAGAGATTGATGAGTAGGCTTTTTTAATTGCATTTTACTTGGGTATTGGTTTATTTCAATTTCCCTTTATCTTAAGTGTGGTGTTGTTTTTCTCTTTTTTGGTTACTTTTTTCTCTTTTGTCGTAGTACAAAAAAGAAAAAAGTGACAGAGAGAAACAACGCGACAATCTAGGTAACAACCCAAAAATTGAAATCAATAGAGATTAAATAAGAAAGTATTGAAGGGAGTGTGGGAACAGCACCCTATAAAGACTTATGATTGTCTTCGTGTGTATGATCCCAAGGCATTTTTACTCCACCTAACATATGAAAGTGTAAGTGTTTTACCTCTTGTCCTCCATCTTCTCCATTGTTAGTTATGAGTCTGTACCCAGAGTTGTCTACACCCACTTTTCTTGCTACTTCTTGGGCAAATGTGGTGAGTCCTGCCATGGTCTCTGGGGAGGCATCTTGAAAACAATCCACATGTTTTTTAGGGATGATGAGAATGTGTATAGGTGCTTTGGGGTATAGGTCATGAAAGGCTAAAAAGTTTTCATTTTCTGCTACGGTATTGTTAGGAATTTCTTTGTTTACTATTTTACAAAATATACACATATGTGTGTCCTTAAGAGTGATTTGTTTAGACAATTATAACACAGTAAATAGCGATTAAATCACCTTATTAGCAAGATTTGGATAAAATCACGATAATAACAATGAAATAAATGGGAAACAATGAAAGAATTAGAAGATAAAATCACCCAAGCTGATTCACTTGAAGTACTTGAAAAAGTACGTGTAGAGCTTTTTGGTAAGAAGGGTGTCTTAGCAGCTGAGTTTGCAAAAATGAAAGATGTCCCTGGTCCTGAGAAAAAAGCATTTGCTCAAGGTCTCAATGAAAATAAAGCAGCTTTACAGAGTGCGTTTGATGTACGTTTTGCAGATCTAAAAGCTTTAGAGATAGAACGTATTTTAAAATCTGAAGAGATAGATGTCTCACTGTATGGTACCTTGGCACAAAAAGGTGCTTTACATCCAGTGATGGAGACGATGGACAAAATTATTGACTACTTTGTGGCACTTAACTTTGCTGTAGAGTCTGGTCCAATGGTTGAAGATGACTTCCATAACTTTGAAGCACTGAACCTTCCTAAGTACCACCCCGCACGTGATATGCAAGACACTTTCTACTTTAAAGATGGCGGCCTGCTTAGAACACACACTTCACCTGTACAGATTCGCACGATGTTAGAGACTAAACCTCCTATTCGTATGATTGCACCGGGAACTGTGTTTAGACGTGACTTCGATGTGACACATACACCAATGTTTCACCAAGTAGAAGGTCTTGTGGTGGATGCCAAAGACAAAGTGAGTTTTGCAAACTTGAAGTCTATCTTGATTGATTTCTTGCATTACATGTTTGGAGATGTGGAAGTACGTTTTAGACCTTCATTTTTCCCCTTTACCGAACCTTCTGCTGAAGTAGACATCAGCTGTATCTTCTGTGAAGCAAAGGGCTGTCGTATCTGTTCACATACAGGTTGGTTAGAAGTACTTGGATGTGGAATAGTGGACCCTAATGTTTTTAAAGCAGTGGGATATGATGATGTGAGTGGGTATGCCTTTGGTTTAGGTGTGGAACGTTTTGCAATGTTGATGCACAAGATACCAGATTTAAGATCTCTGTTTGAGGGAGATATAAGATTGTTGGAGCAGTTTAGATGATAATTACAAGATCTTGGTTAAATGAATATATTAACCTTAAAGACGTTTCCAATGAAACACTTTATGAAACTTTTAATGCGATTGGGCTTGAAGTAGACAGCCTGAATCAAATTACGATTGCAGATAAAGTAGTAATCGGAAAAATACTTTCAGTAGAAAAACATCCAGATGCAGACAAACTTAACGTGTGTCAGATTGATGTGGGTTCTGGTACAAGACAAATCGTTTGTGGTGCAGCCAATGTTGTAGATGCAGAGTATGTAGCAGTGGCAATGATAGGTGCTGTGCTTCCTGGTAACTTTGAAATCAAACATGCCAAACTTCGTGGTGTAGAGTCTGAAGGTATGGTCTGTGCTTCTTCTGAGCTAGGTTTACCAGATACAGGTAAAGGTATTATGATTCTCGATGAGAGTATGGGTACACTTGAGGTAGGACGTGAACTGGGTTCTTATGCTCGCGTTTCAGATACTATTATTGAACTTGAATTGACTGCAAACAGAGGGGATTGTCTCTCTGTGTATGGTGTGGCTAGAGACTTGTCTTCCGCACTAGACATTGAAATGAAAGCATTTCAAGTTAAAGTAGAAGAAAAAATGAAACTAGGCATTGCGAGAGAAGCTGAACTTCGTTCTGAAGGAAAGATGGATGCAGACTTGTATTACAAGTTAGCCAAAGTTGAAAATATAAACGTAAACTTTTTGATCTCTCTTCGTTTGGCAATGGTTGGCGTTGAAACGGATGGTGCTTTATCTGCACTACTTGCGTATGCTACCCATGCAACAGGCGTCATTTTGCGTGCGTATGATTCTGATTTTTTTAGAAATGCCGGCAATAAAGTCTCAGTACTTCCTAAAAGTGTGGAGAGCGGCATCACAGAAGTGAATGCTGAAAAAGGTTTGGCTTCTGTTGTGGGTGTGAACCAGACAGATGATTCTAAAGCAAGTGATGAAACAAGTGAACTTTTAATTGAAGCGAGTTATATACACCCAGATACACTTGTAGAAGCGGTGCATGCAAAGTCGTTGAAGACAGATGCATTGTATTACAAAACTTCTAGAGGGTCTAACCCTGACCTTGTGTTTGGCCTTTCTACTTTGGCTTTACTTCTTGAGAAAGACATGACCATTGCGTGTTATGAGGGTTCTCTAAATGTAAATATTGAAAGAGAACAGGAACGTGTGAAAGTGGATGCCAAAGAGATCTCCGCGATTGTGGGTATGGAGATTGAAATTTCTAAAATTGTAACTATTTTACAAAAATTAGGTTTTGAAATTAACACCTTAGCTACGGATGTTATCTCTGTACTTGTGCCACTGTTTAGACATGACATTAAACACATTCAAGACATTGCAGAAGAGATTGTACGTATTATTGGGATCAATAACATTGAAGCAAAACCTTTTGTCTTTGCAGAAAAGTTTAGACTTAATGCAACAACAGACAGATATAAAGCAAAAAAATCTTTTAGAAATGCTGCTGTGGGTGTAGGATATTTTGAAAATGTCTCTTATGTATTTTCAGATAAAGTGCTTTTAGAAAAATATGGTTTTGCAGTGACGGATGAAGCTTTAGAACTTGCTAACCCTATTGCTGAAGACCTCAATACACTTAGAAGTACCATTCTTGTCAATATGCTCAATACAGTTAAACGTAATGTGTCTTATACGAAGAAGTCTATCCCTCTTTTTGAGATTGGGTCTATTTTTGGTTCTAAAAGAGAAGAACACGAAGTAATTTCT
>WTAE01000153.1 GCA_013139765.1 Sulfurovum sp. | reverse complement strand
CTGACCAACTTCAACGTCGAGTCGCAGTGCACGCCGTCGCGTGCGGCGATCATGTCTGGTCGCTACGCGGTCCGCACCGGCAACGGCACGGTCCCTCTCGGTGGAGGTGTCTACGGACTCGTTCAGTGGGAGGTCACCATGGCCGAGATGCTATCTGATGCAGGATATGCCACCGGCATGTTTGGCAAGTGGCACCTTGGGCATACCGAGGGCCGGTTCCCGACGGACCAGGGCTTTGACGAATGGTACGGGATCCCGAACTCCAGCGATGAGACGCCCTGGAAAGTACTCGACGGCTACGCGGAGAGCGGCGTTGAGGGGAGCTACATTTACGAAGGCAAGAAGGGCTCTACACCGAAGAAGGTGAAGGCGTACGATCTCAAGCAGCGCGCTCTGATTGACAAGGACCTGACCGACAAGGCTATTAAATTCATGAAACAGCAAGTCAAGGCGAAGAAGCCCTTCTTCTTGTATCTGCCGTACACTATGACCCACTATCCGCTCATTGCGCATCCGGATTTTGCCGGGAAGACGGGCAACGGCCGCTTTGCAGATGTCCTGGCCCAGATCGATGCCTATAACGGTATGCTGCTGGACGCCATTGATGATCTTGGCATCCGCGACAATACGCTGTTTATCTTCACTGCGGACAACGGGCCGGAATCGTTACCTGAAGGTTCGAACACCCCGTCAGTCGACTACTTTATTTCCGGTTCAGCGGGACCTTGGCGGGGATCGCTGTTCACCGGCTTCGAGGGCAGCTTGAGAGT
Source organism: Sulfurovum sp. (assembly GCA_013139765.1). GTDB lineage: Bacteria > Campylobacterota > Campylobacteria > Campylobacterales > Sulfurovaceae > Sulfurovum. The sequence goes on along the minus strand of WTAE01000153.1, from coordinate 9,525 downwards.
GCCATTCGCCGCTCGCTGGCCAGGCAAAATCAAAGCCGGCACGTCTAGCGACGAGATCGTGCACGAGATGGATCTGTTCCCAACCTTTGCAAAGATCGCCGGCGGCAAGGTACCTAAGGACCGCATTATCGACGGTGTGGACCAGACCGATTTCCTCATGGGCAAGCAGAAGAAGTCCAATCGCGAAGGGCTGATCGTCTACATGGGCAACGACGTCTGGGGCGTGAAATGGCGCAACTGGAAGGTCAACCTGAAAGAGCAGGATAATATCGTCAGCGAGACCCGCAGCTACGGCATGCCGCGTATCTACAACCTCCACAAAGATCCGGGTGAAACGCAGAACGTGTTGTTTCCAGAGACCTGGGTGCCAAAGGCTGCTCTGGGGCAGCTGGGTGCGCATGTCGGGTCGCTGAGGAAAGAGCCACCTATCAAGCCGGGGACCAAAGACCCCTACACGCCACAAAAGAAATGAAAATGAAAAAAGAAATGAAAAAATTAATGTTAATGTTAATGCTAAGTGTATTCGCTGCAACAACCGGATTTGCGAAAGATAATAGCTCCCCAATGGTTAAACATCTTTATAGTGGCAATTGGCCAAGTGCGGAAGAAGGACAAAAATTGCGAGATGAGTGGTATTATAACCAAGCAATTCAAGCATACACAACAATGCTTCCTGCGATGAATACTATTGGTATGCGTGATGGATCACATAAAAAGTTTGGTTCTGATTATAATGTATTACCTATTTGGAAAGACAGAATGGATTCTCGTGCTTGGGTACCGACACCCAATGCAGATATTGTTTATGCAATGGGCTTTTATGATTTAAAAGAAACAGGTCCATTGGTAGTAGCTGTACCAGCAGGTATTATCGGAATGTATACAGATTTCTTCCAGCGTACACTCACTGATGTGGGTGCAGCAGGACCCGACAAAGCAAAAGGTGGGCTATACCTGTTATTGCCTCCTGGTTACCAAGGACATGTGCCTCCAGGTTACTATGCTTTCGAATCTTCTACATATAATATATTTCTTTTCTTCCGTGCCTTAATGGGTAAAGGGCCAAACGGGGTAGATCCTTCTCCTGGAGTTGCCGTTGCTGAAAGAACGCGCATTTACCCACTTTGGGATGTCGAAAAGGAAATTAAGCCAATGAATTTTGCGAATGGATCAGGCAAACGAATTAATATGATGTACCCGACAGATTATGCGTATTGGGTTAAATTAAAAGAATTTGTAGACCATGAACCAATAGAATCTATTACACCTGAATTAAGAGGAGTACTTGCTGCCATAGGAATTATTAAAGGGCAACCATTTACACCAACTGCAAAACAAAAAGAATTATTGAATAAAGCTGTAGATAGAGCTCCAAAAATGATTTTAGCATCGAGAATGTTAAACAGAGCAGACAAACGAGATTTATATTATAAGGATCGTCAATGGCAAAGAGTGTGGGGAGGAGCAACAGCTGAGTGGATGCAGGAAAGTTATTTAGATACAACTATGAGAAGCTCATTCTTCCAGATAGGATATTCTTCTGCACCAGCTATGGTAATGCGTACGATCAATAATGGTTCAAAATATCCATTTACCGTAAAAGACAGTAAAGGGGAATTCATAAATGGAAGCAATACCTACAAAGTACATTTACCAGCAGGTATTCCTGCAAAAGCATTTTGGGCTGTAACACTTTATAACATTTCTGATGGAACAATGCCAGAAACTGACGAGTTGATTCCAGGAGTAAACGGCTATGAGGATGTTACAAAGAATGCCGATGGTTCGATTGATTTATATTTTGGTCCTAAAAAACCAAAAGGAGTTAAAGAATCCAACTACATAAAAAGTATTGAAGATAGAGGTGTTATAGTCGCCCTTCGTCTTTACGGAAGTAGTGTTGAGTTTTTTGACCAAACTTGGATACCTGATGATGTAGTAAAAATAAAATAAGGAAATAAAATAAGGAAATAAAATGAAATCAATTAACAAGGAGAGAACAATGAAATCAATGTCGATTCATTCAGTAATCGCAGCGCTAACGCTTTTCGCAATGTCGCTCCCAAACATCGCTTTGGCTGAAACGTCAAATGTGTCGGCTCAGGTCGGAGAGACCCTCGACACACGTATTGGGAAGTTGAGTTTCACACACGACTTCGCAAATGGTTATCCAATCGATGCAACACAAAAGTTGTTGTTTGATGAGATGGATTTCCAACGGGCTTGTCAAGCCTACATCTGGTCGATCCCTCTTGTTGGGTTCGCACAGTGGCAATATGCCAACAACGTACAACTTGGTGCAAAGAATGGGCAATTTGTTTCTGTAGAAAGTTATGAAGACCTCCGTGAAGGATTGACTGCCAATGCCACTACACCGTATGTTTTGGTTTTCACAGATTTAACCGATGGACCGTGGGTTGTTAATTTACCTGAAGCTGAAATCCGTGGAGCTGCTCATAGTATGTGGCAACTTGGACTTGGTCGTATGGTAAAACCTGGAAAATACCTACTTGTAGGACCTGGTCACGAGATACCAAAGAATGCAGAGAAGAATGGATATTCTGTTATTCAGTCATCCACGATAAATGTCATGCAAGTACTTCGTCTATTATCGACGGATCGCGATGAGCGCATGTCCATTCTTTCGAAGATTGGTGTCTATCCGTATGCAGAACGTTCGAATCCGAAGCCACGTGGCTATATCACACCAAACGGTAGACCATACCAAGTGTGGCAACCTCGGGGAATGGCTTATTGGGAGAGACTGGCAGATATCATTAACCGTGAATCTGTCCATGAGCGAGACCGTTTTATGATGGCGATGCTTAAGCCTCTTGGCATCGAAAAAGGCAAACCCTTCAAACCTGATGCAAGACAGACCAAGATACTGATGGAAGCTGCTTTGGTTGGTGAAGCGATGGCAAAAGCCAACGACTTTTCCAATCCGCGGCTTGAGGATGCTCACTATGTTGAGGGTTCACACTGGGAATTTGCTACAACTGGAGTTCCGGATCAGCGTAGAGAGAATTACGAGGACTTAGATGGGCGAGCAGCATGGTTTTATGAGGCATTGACCAACGATATCGGCATGCATGGACAAAAAACTGGAAAAGGGCAAGTCTATATGGCTGCTTATAAGGATGCCGATGGTGATTGGCTTGATGGTGAGGTGAATTATACCCTCCATGTTCCAGCTAATGTTCCAGCCAAAGCTTTCTGGTCTTTTACTGTTTATGATGTTTCTACACGAACACTTACTCTAAACGAAACGAAGCAGGCGGATCGTTCTTCTCGTATGGATTTATTGACAAATACGGATGGCTCAGTAGATCTCTATATTGGACCAAAGAAGCCTGAAGGTAACAAAGCTAAGAACTGGATTCAAACCATGTCTGGAAAAGCATGGTTCCCGTATTTCCGCCTTTATTCACCGAAACAAGCTTTTATAGACAGAACATGGATTCTGCCTGATCTTAAGAAGGCAAGATAATTATGAAAAAATATAATATAATAAAAGTATTGGTAATGCAGAATGATATTTCTGCTGACCAGTTTAGCTCATCAAAACACACAAAAAAAGGAAACATTATGCGTAAATCAAAAGTAACTTTAGCTTTATCCATTGCACTATTGCCTATACTCTCATTTGGAGAACCAGGCCAATCAGATGAAGAGTTGGCAAAGGCTGCACAGAACCCTATCGCCGCCATGATAAGTTTGCCGTTTCAGAACAATACCAATCTTAATATTGGACCAAACGATCAAACACAAAATATACTCAACATTCAGCCTGTTTGGCCTTTTTCACTTAATGATGATTGGAATCTCATCACTCGTACCATCGCCCCTGTTACATCTAATCCTTCAGTCTTGACACCTCCTAATGAGGGTAGAATAGATGGGCTAGGTGATATAGTTTTTACTGCATTTTTTTCACCGAAGGATTCAGGATCAGACTGGATATGGGGTGTTGGTCCGGCGGTCCTCTTACCTACAGCAACAGATGATGCTTTAGGACAAGATACATGGGGGGCAGGACTCTCAGCAGTTGCGTTAACTATGCCTGGTCGGTGGGTTTACGGTGCGGTTATAACTAATGTTTGGGATATAAGTGGAGATGCTAATATTAACTTCCTCACTCTTCAGCCGTTTCTCAACTATAACTTCGATGAGGGATGGTATGTCACCACTGCACCTATCATTACTGCGAACTGGGAAGCAGACAGTGACCATAAATGGACAGTACCACTGGGTGCAGGGTTTGGTAAAATCTTCAGAATAGGAAATCAGCCTATCAATGCGCAACTCAGTCTTTACAACAATGTGGTAACTCCGGATGATTATGGTTCGGAGTGGCAAGTAAGAACACAGATCCAGTTTTTGTTTCCTAAATAATGGAGACTTTATAGGTACAAAATCAATAAGTGATTTTTCCCTTCTTGATTGATTACTTCAAAACCTTATAAAGTTATATATTTTATAAGGTTTTATTGGACTGTTTGTTTCTAAATAACATAATGAAACATAGGGGTCAGGTGAACGCAATAGTAAGATAACTTCTGTGATACTGCTTTCCTTGTAGGAGATATTATCATGGTAAGATGACCATGAATAGAAATAGCAGGAGAGGGATGAAATGATACGATTACATTCATCTGACCTCTTTTTTCATCTATAACTCCAAAAACCATAAAAATCGTTATACTATTCACATGAAACAAGATATAGAATTAAAAAGGGTTATATCCCTACCATTTTTAATATTTTATGGGGTTGGTACTATTGTTGGGGGTGGGTTTTATGCGCTTTTAGGAGAAGTGGCTGGAGCTGCTGGTCTCTTTACGCCTGTGGCCTTGATGTTGGCAACGCTTATTGCACTCTTTTCGGCTCTTTCATATGCTGAACTCTCTTCTCGCTATCCTGTGAGTGCTGGAGAAGCATACTATGTCAAAGAGGCCTTTTCTAACTCCTCACTTTCACTGTTGGTCGGTTGGTTGGTTATATTTACTGGGGTGGTCTCAACAGCGACACTTACCGTCGCTCTGTCAAGGTTTTTAGGTGAACTGTTAGATATCTCTAGTATTGTCTACATTGTTGGGCTTGTCATTTTTATGGGACTCATCGCTATTTGGGGTATCAAAGAGTCCGTTTGGTTTGCCACTATTTTGACCATTATTGAAGTGGGTGGACTTTTCTTTATCATCGCTATTGCCAGTGATAGTTTTATAGTTTTACAAGAGAATTATGAGAGCCTCATCCCATCAATGAATTTAGACATATGGCAGGGCATATTTATGGGGATATTTCTTATCTTTTATGCCTTTATTGGTTTTGAAGACATGGTCAATATCGCCCAAGAGGTTAGAGATGTTAAAAGAACACTTCCTCTTGCGATTATAAGCAGTATATCTATTACGTTTGTCCTCTATCTTTTGGTTTCGGTAGTGGCTATCTTTAGTATGGACATGGAGACTTTTGCTTCTAGCAAAGCGCCTTTGGCAGAGATTGCCAAGCAGAATGGTCACCTCTCTTATCTTGTAGTCTGGTCCATTGGTATATTGGCAGGATTAAATGGTGCACTTGTGCAGATAGTGATGGCTTCAAGGGTGCTTTATGGCATCTCACAAAAGAGAAAAAAGATGAAAATCTTTACTAGGGTCAATGCAAAAACCCAAACACCTATCTATGCGACTATTTTGATTGCGCTAATTGTTTTGGTTTTGGCCCTTCAATTTGATTTGGTTTTTTTGGCAAAGAGCACGAGTACTATTATTTTGGTACTTTTCACATTGATTAACTTTTCGCTTATAAAGATTAAGAGAAGAGAGGGAAGACATGATGGCTTTAACGTTGCGTTATGGATACCTATCCTTGGCTTGATAAGTTCATCGGGGATATTAATACTTCATGTGATTAATCTTTCATTCTAATTTCTGATATACTTTAAACAACTAGGAGTCCCACATGAAGCTTTTTTTCTCTTTTTTCATCTTACTCACTTTTTCTACATCACTCCTCTTTTCTTCTGATAAGCGATGTAAAAGACCAGACTTTATTTCTTCCTTGAGTGTCGAAAATTCTCTTAAAACTTTGAAGACACTCCAAGATGTACGACGGAACTATGCTGCTTTAAAACACTTATGTGTAGATGTCATAAATTTTAAAGAAGGAAAATATAGTTGGAAGATGCTTCTTGTGACGCATCCCAAAGTTCCAAAAGGGCCTTTTTGGTTCTTACCTCATGACAATGAAAATGAAGCCTTTGATGCAGGGGTGTATGCAACTCGTAAGTATGGGGGAGGTTTTTTAGCTGTGCTTTCAGATGGAGGGCGTTACTTTCAAGGGCAAGACCCAAACCGTAACTTTGGAGACACTTCGGCTGTGGCAGGACATTGTGCTAATCAGAGTCATCCTGCACCCAAATATGGGAAGACTATTTTTTCAATCATAAACTTTTATAAGAGAAGAGGGCTGCCTTACCTTGCTTTGCATAATAATACCAATGCAGGAGGTATCTCTATACTAAAGTCTAGTGCTTCTGTACGTTCTTTTCCTGCACATCGTGACATAGCAGATGGTAAAGGTTTGAGGGATGAAGACTCTTTGGTTTATATTGCAGGTAAAAGTAAAACACCCAACACATCCAAACTCAACAGACTCTTAGGAGAAGGGCTCAATACCCGTTATGAATTGGTCAATGGTCAAACCAATGACTGTTCACTTTCTAATTATGTCATCTTGAACCGTAATACAGAAAGGTATTATAATATTGAAACCCAGCATGGTGATCTAAAAACACAAAAAGAAATGATTGATATTTTATTGAAATCATTGTAAAATTAAATATATGAATTAAAAGGACATGTTATGAAATATCGAATGTTATTGCTATCGGGGTTGCTTTCTGTGTTTGCTTATGCAGATTATGTTGAGGTAAAGAGTGCCTCTGGTACAAGTAGTTATAACTCTTCTACAAGTAACAAACTCCATGTCTGTTATGATAAACGTATTAAAGTGGTAGTAGAGGGAGATATGTATCTTGGATATCGTGGCTGTACACGTGAGAGGTACAAATGTAAGTCTCTTGGAAAAGTACATTTCGGAAAGTATCCAAGCTCAAGTAAAGCTTCTGCTGCACTTAACCGTTGTTTAAAGTCAAGACCTAGATTTGTAGATTAATCGAAGAATGTATTTCCTCTATAGGTAGCTAAAAGTTAGCCTAAATAAAGGTGCAAAAAGGTATAATCGCCACAATATTTTATACAGAGGATGTTTTATGGAAGGTGTATTTACTTACATTGGCGTGATTTTTAATCACCACGATAACCCGCAATTGTTTTTTGTTGCACACTTAGTTTTAGTAGCAATCATTATAATTATGATCGCAAAAGCGGCTACTAAAAGTCTTAGAGCTGTACCAAATGGTACTCAAAATGTAATGGAATCATACCTTGGTGGTGTGATTGCAATGGGTAAAGATGTGATTGGTGAAGAGCTAGCACGTAAGTATTTACCACTTGTAGCTGCTGTTGGTATGTTTGTTTTTGTTTCAAACGTTATTGGTATTATTCCAGGGTTTGAGTCTCCAACTTCAAACATTAACGTGACTTTACCTTTGGCATTGTTAGTATTTTTCTACTACAACTACGAAGGAATCAAAGAAAATGGTGTGGTTAAATACTTTGCACACTTTGCAGGTCCTGTAAAAATACTTGCACCTTTAATGTTCCCAATTGAAATTGTTTCTCACATCTCAAGAATCATTTCACTTTCATTCAGACTTTTTGGTAACATCAAAGGGGATGACTTGTTCTTATGGGTACTTCTTATGCTTGTACCTTTCATTGCACCCTTGCCAGCATATTTGTTGCTTTCATTCTCTGCATTGCTTCAAACGTTTGTATTTATGATCCTTATCTACGTGTACCTTGCAGGTGCCGTAGCTATCGATGACGATCACTAAGTTTTAGTGATTCCTAACGATGAGACTTAAAGATAAATCTTTAAGTTTTGTGGTTAACTTTCTTCTAGGCATTGCCTGGGCTTCAGCCTTTATTGGGGCTGTAACTACTTTTATCTCCCTTTATTCCGACTCTTTTTTACTTGCCCTTGTCTATGCTGCTGTTGCAAGCTTACCTGGATTTATAGCCGTTTTAGTACTGGAACACTTTATTACTTCTAAAGAGAAACAGTTTGAACTTGAAAAACAGACAAAACTTCTAGAACAACTCTTAAAAAAAGAGCAAATGCCCCAATGATTGCGTATGCCATCACTGACTCCTCTACCTTAGACTTTACACACTTAAAACGTGACTTGAAACGTTTCTCCAACAAAGCATCGATGATTGTTTATAGAGATAAACGGACAGCGGACTATGCCACAAAAGCCAAAGAGTTTTTATGCCATGCCCAAGGTTTTGACACCGTACTTTTACACAGTGATTATCATTTGGCAAAAGAGTTACATGCCCAAGGGGTACACTTAAAAAGTACACAGTTTTCTGACATCAAGAAAGCCAAAGATTTGGGATTATTTGTAGTGGTGAGTACCCATACTTTTGATGAGGCCCAAAAAGCCCAAGACCTAGGGGCAGATATGCTGACTTTTTCACCCATTTTTAATACACCAAACAAAGGGGAAGCTTTGGGTGTAGAAGTTTTGGAGACACTTGTTAAATCTTTGACTATTCCTGTGCTTGCTTTGGGTGGTATACTCGATGAAAGTCAGATAAGAGCTTGTGAAAAGGCAGGGGCCAAAGGTTTTGCATCTATACGCTACTTTGCCTAAAGGGGACTTCTTAGAAGGCCCCTAAACTTCTTTATAGTAGCAAAGAGATATAATCTAACTAATTTTTAACGAGGATTACTACTATGTTTGAAACCGTCATCGGTCTTGAAGTTCACGTACAACTTAACACTAAAACAAAACTCTTTTGCTCTTGTCCTACCTCTTTTGCAGAGCCGCAAAATACTAACACTTGTCCTACTTGTTTAGCACTTCCTGGTGCATTACCTGTGGTCAACAAAGAAGCCGCAGTCAAAGCTATGAGACTTGGTTATGCTATTAATGCAAACGTAAACCATACTTCATTCTTTGACAGAAAATCATACTTTTATCCAGACAGTCCTTCTGCGTATCAAATTACCCAACTCACCAAAGCGATTGTGCAAAAAGGTGAAGTGTTTATTGACTTGAAAGATGGGTCACGAAAACGTATTGGTATGACACAAGCACACTTGGAAGCAGATGCTGGGAAAAACATGCATGAGGGTAATCACTCTAAAGTAGATTTAAACCGTGCAGGTACACCACTGCTTGAAATTGTTTCAGACCCAGACATGAGATCTTCAGAGGAAGCAGTGGCTTTTTTGAAAAAACTACACTCAACGGTACGTTATTTGGACATTTCAGATGCCAACATGCAAGAGGGTTCATTTCGTTGTGATGTAAACGTTTCTATTCGACCTAAAGGTCAAGAAGAATTTGGAACAAGAGTAGAGATAAAAAACATTAACTCCTTCCGT
>WTAE01000021.1 GCA_013139765.1 Sulfurovum sp. | reverse complement strand
AGAATTTGGTAACCTGGCGATCTACGTGAGACCCATGGCTTTCCGTCCTTGCTTCACAACAAGTTTGGCGCAACAAATAGTAATTAATAACGTTCAAGTATAGCTATACAAATCTTAAAGTATGTTGATTGTATTTTTGTAGGGATGTGGGGGAAACGTTCCCACATACTAATGTGAGAACAAAGGAGAGATGGTAGTATTAAAGTTTACACTCTCCAAGTTCTACTTCTCTGTACTCCACGTCCATCAATGCACAGGCACGTTTCATGATACCTTCTTGGGTGAAACCAAACTTCTCAAAGAGTAGACCTGCTGGTGCTGAGGCACCAAATGTTTCCATACCTAGTACGTCATCTGCATAACGGTAGTACTCAGTAGCTGTAGCTGCTTCAACTGCTAGTACTTTTGTACTTGGGTCCACAACAGTGTTTTTGTATTCTTTGTCTTGTTCATTAAAGAGGTCAAGACATGGTACAGAAACCACGTTGGCTTTAATGCCAAGTACTGCTAAGTGACAAGCCGCTTTTAGACATGGCATAAGTTCAGAACCTGAAGCCATCAATGTAAAGTTTGCATCTTTACGTTTTTTAACAATGTAGGCACCTTTGCTTACTTCACCAAAATCACGTTTTGGTTTCAGTGTTACAAGTTTCTGACGTGAAAGTACAAAACCGTGTGGTGCTTGCATCTCAAGTGCTGTTTTCCATGCTTCTACATTTTCTGTTGCATCTGCTGGTCTCCATACATAGAAGTTTGGTAACGCTCTAAATTGGCTTAACTGCTCAATAGGCTCATGTGTTGGTCCATCTTCACCTACACCAATACTGTCATGTGTCCATACAAAGAAGTTTTGGATACCTGTCAGTGCTGCAATACGTGCCGAAGGTTTCAAGTAGTCAGAGAAAATGAAGAACGTCGCATTAAAGGGAATAGTTGTCCCATAAAGTGCCATGGCATTGGTAATCGCAGCCATTGAGTGTTCTCTAATCCCAAAGTGTAGGTTTCTTCCTTTAGGGAAGTCTCCCATCTCTTTAAGTTCTGTTTTGTTTGAAGGAGAAAGATCCGCAGACCCTCCCATGAATGATGGGATGGCTTTTGCAATGGCATTTAAAATCTTACCATTTGAATCTCTTGTTGCCATCTCTTTGTCTCCTGAGAAGTCAGGAAACTGGATGCTTGAAAAGTCTGGGTTTAACAGTCTGTCAAGTGCAATATTTTGCTCAACAAGTGGTGCTTCTTTGTGTCTGTGAATCCACTCTTTTTCTGCCAATTCACCGTTTTCCAATGCACATCTAAATCTTAAAAGAACATCTTCAGGAATTTGGAATGTTTGCTCAGGGTCAAAACCTTCTTTAGTTTTTGACTCAGCAATAATCTTGTCTCCAAGAGGTGCACCATGTGTATGGTGTGTCCCTTCAAGTTCACCCGCACCTTTACCAATGATTGTATTGGCAATAATGATAGTTGGTTTTGTTGCTGTTTTTACTTCTTCTAACACTTTTTCAATGTCATCATAACAGTGACCGTTAATTTTCTTAACATCCCAATTTTGTGCTATAAATCTTGCTTCAACATCTTCAGACCATGCAATGTTTGTGTCACCCTCAATGGTAATACAGTTAGAGTCATAAATAAGCACCATGTCTTTAAGACCAAGGTGTCCAGCAAGTGAACAGGCTTCATACGAGATACCTTCTTGTAAATCACCATCACCACATAAACAGTAGACTTTGTGGTCTATAAGTTCACAAGTTTCAGAATTAACTTGTCCTTTCGTATACGTCTCAGCCATGGCAAAACCTACAGCATTTGCAATCCCTTGTCCTAATGGTCCTGTGGTAATCTCAATACCTTCAGTGTGCCCATACTCTGGGTGTCCCGGTGTTTTAGAGTCTAGTTGACGGAACTGTTTTAAGTCTTCTAAACTTACATCGTAGCCCCAAAGGTGTAAAAGTGAATAAATTAATGCAGAACCATGTCCACCAGAAAAAACCAAACGGTCACGGTTAAGCCACTTTGGGTTTTTAGGGTTATGTGAAAGTTTTTCAGAAAGTACCACAGCGATGTCTGCAAGTCCCATAGGTGCACCCGGGTGTCCTGAATTTGCTTTTTGTACCATGTCTGCTGCTAAAAATCTAATGGTATTAGCCATTTTTTTACGCATTGCATTTTGTTCCGTCATTGCCATATTTAATTCCTTTTGTGTCTAAATAGATACTGCTGTATCAAAGGGTTTAAAGCTACTTGTAGCTTCTCATCAAACGCTTCAAATCGTCTTTGTAAATCTTTTGCAAGGTCGTCTGCTTCTTCCACAGATTTTTCTAACCCTAAAAGATTTATAAAGCTATTTTTATCCGTATCATTACCCGTAGGTTTACCCGCTTCTTCTTCACTCTGTGTCTCATCTATAATATCATCTTGAATTTGAAAAAGCAAACCAAGGTCAATACCAAAATCATACAATGCTTTTTGTACCTTAAGCTCAAGCCCAACAATCACCGCACCCATTTGAAGACTGACCGCAATGAGTTTTGCCGTTTTATTTGTGTGTAGGGTTTTGACTTGTTCTAAAGTAAGTGGCTGGTTTTCAAAATAACAGTCAATCGCCTGTCCCAAAACCATGCCTGAAGCGCCACCACCCTCTGCCAAAAGTTCAACCAGTTTGATTTTAACATCTTCACGTAAAGGGGCTTTGGCTATGACTAAAAAAGCTTCTGTATTTAAGGCATCTCCCGCAAGGATAGCAGTGACCTCATCATAACGTTTATGTAAGGTTTCATGTCCACGACGTAAGTCAGCATCATCCATGGCAGGTAAGTCATCATGTATGAGTGAATAGGTATGAAACATTTCAAGGGCAAGTGCTACAGGTAAAGCACCGTTGTAAAGCATAGGTTCATAGGCATCTACAATGCTAAGAAGCAACATCGGACGGAAACGTTTACCACCGGCAATCAGCATGTCACCTAGTGCATCTTCATACACAGGATGAAAGCTTGGTGCTTGTGGTAAGTTTTCAGAAAGATACGCTTCAAATCTTTGCATGGTTGCCCTCGATGTTATATTATTCGAATTATATCGAATTTGGATAAAATAAGCCTATGAAAACAGAAACAAAACACGACCTTATACGGTGGATAAAAAGAATCCTCGGATTTACGGCTATTGTCTTATGGATAAGTATTATTTACACCATTGCAAAATCACCCGAACCTTTTAACGTACAAGCACCCTACTGCATGGCAAGTACCATGTTGATATTTGGATTGCTGTCTATGGTCTTTAAGGGGTTGGAGTATTGGGAGAAGAATACATAACATGTGGTCGGCTGAAGCCAACCCTACGAAAATTATACCTTACACTTCTTTGCAATAAACGCTACTTGCTCTTCAAGACTTAAACCCTCAACATCCACCACAACATCTGCCAATTTCTTATAAATTTTTGCACGTTCTTTATACAAGGCTTTGGCTTTTTTCTCATCTGAGAACAAAGGACGCTTAGCCAATTTGGCTTCAGAATTTTTAGCATTTTTTAACCGTGCATGAATCCACTCAAAAGAGGCATCAAGCAAAACAACAGTCCCAAGCTTTTTCAGGTTATTTACCTTGTAAAAACCACCACCACAAGAGATAAATGTCCCGTGTACACACTTTTCTATCCAGTCTGCTGTGGCTTGTTCTTGTGCTCTAAAGTAATCCTCACCTTTTTTAGCAAAGATCTTTTTTACTTCTTTGTTCTCTTTTGACTCAATAAGGTCATCGGTATCGATAATATAGGTACCATACTTCTCAGAAAAAGCACGTGCAGTAGTGCCTTTACCTACACCCATAAAACCTATGATTATTATATTTTTTTTCATAATAAATATTTCCTATGATTGTTAGTTTAGGTTATACCATATTGTAACGGTCAATAATTTTTTTAATTCTTTTACGCAAGTTCTTTAATGCATCTACAGCATCTGAACCTTCAGCCATCAGTGAGTCAAACTCATCAAATTGAATTTTTGCTACCCAACCGATTTTTGTATGTCTTTTAATTCCTACAAAACGTACTTCACCATAATGTTCTTTTGCCATTTTATAAATTTTATCAATTCTTTCGTCTAATGTTTTTGCTTCTCTTGTACTCAAAATGAATCCTTATATTTGTTCTATTTAACATCATTATAACATAGGAATATTACTAAAACATTACGCAATGTAACTTTTATGGTCTAGTACTTTAGCCCTTGTTAACTCTTTTTACTTGCTTAGGTTCCTGTGCTATACCTCTAGACAATGACTATTTATCTTCTTCTTTTTTAAGAACCATCACTGAAGCAGTGAGTCCAAATCTTAGTTTTACATTTTCAGGTAATTTATCTAGCTTAATTCTTACAGGTATTCTCTGTGCTAAACGGATCCATTGAAAGACTGGCTTTACTGAAGGAAGTAGATTATTACCAGGATTACCATCAGAGTGGGCGATCCCCCATGCAATAGATTCTACTTTCCCACGAAGTGGCGTATCTGGATAAGCCAAAAGTGTTACCATCGCTGTATCTCCTACTGCTACTTCAGGGATGGCATCTTCACGGAAGAAACCAAATACCCAGTAGGCATTTTCATCTACTAGCGCTAAAATTGGCTTATTTGCTGAAGCTTGTGAACCAATTTGAAAGTTGATGTTAGAAACATAACCATCAACTTCTGCAAACACTTTCGTATAAGAGAGGTTAAGTTTCGCTGTGTTTACTGCTTCTTCAGAAGAGTCAATGTCTGCAAGTGACTTGTAGTAGTTGGTTTCATTTCTTACCAAATCTTTTTGAGAAACGGCACCTTTGTCTTTTTTATAAATGTTTGTCACACGGTCAAACTCTATCTTTGTACCTTTTGCCGCTTCTTTTGTACGCGTAAGTCTTGCCTCTGCCTGATTGAGTTTAACTTGGTACTGTGAAGGATCAATTTCAAAAAGAAGATCACCTTTTTTTACTTGTTGATTGTCTGTCACAAGAATTTTAATGACCATACCATTGACACGAGGGGTTACTTGAACCACTTGTGTACGTACTTGTCCGTCACGTGTCCAAGGGTTCTCTGTATACTCAACGTATTTATTGTAAGCAAAAAATAGTGCAATGCCAAGAATCGCTAGTGTAAGCGAAATTTTAATTATTTTCTTCATGTTTAACCTTTAAAATTTAATCCAAAATGTGTCTATAAGTACCATATACAGTGCCATAATCGCAATAAATACGTAAGATGGTGCAGTAAGATAACGTGAGAGCTTGAGTTTATTTAATAGCAACACAGTAATAAGTGCTGCCAAAAAAGAGAGTATAGTCACGGCTAGAATAGGTGAGTAGTAGACATCACCTAGTGAGAGTTCATGAGGGAAGGGGTTTGTCATTATTCCATCCCTTCAGGCAGTCGTGTCATTTCAGGGTCAAGGTATTTGTCCCAATCCACACGTTTTTTCATGTTATCTGCAGTTTCTTGCGAAAGGTAAGATTTACCTTTAGAAATTTGCCATCCCCCACCAAGTGCTTTGTAGAGTAAAATAGCTTGTATCGCAAGATTACCTTTTATACTCGCATATCTATCTTGGGTCGAAGTCAGCTTTTCAACAGTGGTCAAGAGTCGCTGATAAGATACCAAACCATCATTGTACTGAATCACTGAAATGTTAAATGCACGTACCGTAGCATCTACCGCTTTTCTATTTTCGACTTGTTGCTTTTGTGTCAAGATGTAGCTATTGACCGCATCTGAAACTTCAGCCACTGCAGAGAGCACAGACTTATTGTAGTTAACCAAAGACTCTTCAAAGATCGCATCTTGTAAACGAATTTGGTTTTTGATACGTCCATACTGGAAGATATTCCATGAGAATGACGGTCCAACTGTTACACCCAGTGCATTTGAGCCTGAAACCCATGAACCGCTTCCATTGTTTGAGTTCCACCCAATATTTCCAAAGACTGAAAAGCTAGGGTAAAGTTCTGCAATCGCAGAACCTATCAATGCATTGTTAGAGCGAACACGATATTCAGCAATTTTTACATCTGGTCTTCTTGTAATAAGGTTCGCATCTATGTTATTACGAGGATTCATACGTGCATGAGGAATCATATTGACATTAAGCAGGTCACTTTTACCCGCTTTAATTTGTAATACACCTTTTTTGGCTTCCCCTACATACTTACCTGTGGAGTCACCGTGTTTACTTGATCCTGATGCAAGTAGTTGATTGACGGCCCTATCATTTGTACCCAATAAAAGTACAATGGCATTACGTGCTTTTACCTTTGAAATTTCTATAGAGGGGATAGCTGAACGTGTGTTGTAGAGCTGTGAACGTGCCTGTTGCATATCGAGTTCAGAGACGTTACCTGAATTGAACTGTATTTCAGTCATTTTAGTGACACGTTCCTGAATGAGGACGTTTCGTCTTGCATAAGCCAAACGCTCTTCTGCTGTTCTGTAGTTAATATAATTACGTGCCACTTCAGCAATGACGGAGACCATAATGTCATTGTAAGAGAAGATACTGGCATAAAGGTTTGCTTCTGAAGACTCAATACCTCTGGCATATTTACCCCAAACGTCAAGTTCCCAACCAATGTCAAAGTTGGCTCCAGCAGTAGCAACATCAATAGCCTTGGTATGTGAGGAAGACGCAGAACCTGAGAATGTCTGTTTCTGAGGGAAAGCAAGACCTTCACTTATGCCAAGCACTGAACGTGCCTGAGCAATACGAAGGCCTGCAGACTTGATATCAAGGTTCTGTGCATAGGTTTTTTGGATGAGCGTGTTCAGTGTTGGATCATGAAAAGTTTTCCACCACTGTGCAATGGCTCTATCATCTTTTACAGCCGCACGTTTCCATTTATCAGGAATAGGAGGATTACCTACCCCCATAAAATTAGGACCCAGTGGTGCACATCCACCTAACATCAATACTGTCAAGGCAGAAAGCCCTAACTTTTGTATTATCTTTTTATGTCGTTTATTTGTCATTGTTACTCTTTTCATATTAAAATCTACTTCTCTCCAATACTTTAAAGTCTAAAGCTTCCATCATCGTTTGACAGCTGAAAAATGAGATCCAAACATTTCTGCGTAGAGAAATATTTTCATAAAATTCTATGATCTCTTTGTCACTGTATTGACCTGGTTTCACATTTGAAATAAATGATCTTAGGGCTTCTTCTATCCTGGAAACCATCTGCTTTTCATCTTTCCAAATGTTATCTATCTCTTTAACTTCTTTGCCTTTGGCATATTCTCCTAAGAGATCTGCTAAAGTATTTTGATTGTTCTTTGTTCTAAATACTTTGATTAAAGCATTATCTGCCAATTGCCCATCTCTACGGTACATCATTTCTAACAAGTAGGTAAAAGTTTCACACTCTTTACTAAAACCTAAAAGGGTTTTTTTATCGATATCATCAAAATACTTTTCATCAATTTGGCTTGCCCAAAGCTGCATTTTCTTTACAGTTGACATAAGGTGAAGTGTACTGTAATTTGCTGCTATGCCTCCAAGTAGAGTGGCTTTGTTCTCGTCTAAGTTACGGTTTCTTTGCATAAGGTCCTGAGAAAGTTTAAAAAACCTTTGTTTCATAACAAGAAAGAGACGTTCCGGCTTTGTAGAAAAAGGAATGTAGTAAAAGAAAAGCAAGGTAAAAAGAAAGGCATAGAAGATAAACAATGTAATGAGAAAAACATCAAAATTATAATTCATAGTATTGTTGATGCCCAAGGTGGCTGTACCCAGCAAGAAGAAGACAGAAATTTTCGGATTGATAAAATAAAAGCCAATAAAAGAGTAGGTAAACATAAAAAGACCCAATTCCCAACCATAGTGAAGGTTGGGTAAAACCATGACATACATGGCTGCAGCAAAGACAAAAGCGAATGAAAAAACAATGATTAATATAGAGGGTTTTACCGGAGAAAATGTGGTAAGCACACTCAAGCCTGTTGCCATCATTACAATCATGAATCCACCAGGAGGATTTACAAATATCCATAGCAGTACAGAAGTCCAAAAGATGATGAATGTAAGGAGTGAACCCTTAAGGTGTTCCATGTCAAACCAAAGGAAAGAAGAAGGTGCAGGCGTATCTTCAAGTGTAAAAAGTGTTGGCATTGGACTAATGAGTGCATTGAGTTTTTCCGCCAGCTTAGAGAGTTCCTCATGTAGCCCAATCATATCTGATATAGTAGTCGTGAGAGATGCACGATCCAGTTGTGAAAGCTCTTCAATTTTTTCACTATTATATGCAAGATTAAATGTCTCAGGTAGAGTGATTTCTTTTTGTTCTTTCCAGGCTAAAGGAAGTGCTTCTAGGAGTGCTGTAATTTCAGAGTCAAGCGCTTCATAGTTTGAGATGTATTTAGTAATTTCATCTGCATACGATGTTTTATCATGGTAAGAAAGCAGGGTAAGCAGTTCATTGACTTTTTTATAGCTGCCTACAATGTCATACCATTGTGGACTAGAGAAATTCATGACATCAGAAGAACTGTCAGACCCAATGATGGATGTACCTAAAAGCTGTTCTTGACCAATCAGTTCAGTGTACAGTGGTTTACGTACATCATTTTCGGCATCTCTTTGCGCATAAAGTTTCTTTTGCATTTCAGAGAGAGAAGCCGCATTGTCTACGCTGGTATCTTTGACATTAACAGGCCAGAGGAAAACACCTATAAAAGTATAAATACCAATTCCTACAATGGTCATAAATGTTTTGTCTATCCCATAGATAAAGACATCATCTATTTCCCCATTTTTGAACATTCCCATTAAAGTAATAGCAGAGAGGAGAAAGACTGTCATATCGCCTTTATAGGCACGTGCAAAATAGAGTAAAATAGTGACAAGAATAGAAACCATAATCAGATAGAAAGTACGATCTTGTGGGAAGAGTCCGATGAGTGCCATACCAAGTGCAGCACCAATCACCGTACCAATGACACGTAGCGCCCCTTTCATAACAGAATCACCCACCGAGCCCATCGCAGCTATTAACATGACTGTAATCGCAGCTGTACCCGCCTGTGCCCATCCAAGGGACATAGGAATAAGGTACGCCAAGGCCATACTTAATGATGCTTTAATAGCAAACTTGAGTTTATCTGAAAGGGTGAAAGAGCGCAGGTCATCTATGATTTGAGTCAAAGTTTTTTTACCCTCTTTTGTAGCAGTCTGCAACTAGTTTCCTTTTTTCTTTTCTTCGTTTGCTGCCATATGTAGAGACAAGAGACTTGAAACAATGATCGCCATATAGAAAACGCCAACAATGGCTTCCATGTAAACAAAGAACTCTGCAATATGGTTAGTAGGCAGGATGTCACCGTATCCTAAAGTAGTTAGCGTTACAAAAGAGTAATACGCAACACGTGAAAAACCTTGTTGCCAGTTCGTTGATTCTATGCCTGAAAAAGCCAGTGGATCCATGGCAATAAGAAGTAGATAGATTACGGCCCAGATGAGTCCGAGTATAATGTAGAGTGTTAACGAACCAATGATTTTATTGGCATCTACATCACCCACAAAAAATACTTGTTTTGAAGCAATGATAAAAATACGTATAAAGAAAACCAGTAAAAGTACTAAAAGAAAGTACACCGTCGCTTGATGGGGGAAAAGTTTAGCCAGGATGGTTAAAAGTGCAAAAAAGCCAATAATGACATAGCCTGTCCGTTTCCATGTATTATCGGTATGTAAACTTTTAAGACTCACAAGGAGCATTGAAAGTATTACAAGAGAAAAGATATCGTTACCTATACTTCCTGGGAACTCTACAAGCACTGCTGCAGAAAAGAGTAAGATGATCAGAGAGAAAAAAAGATAAACAAAGTTATTTTGTTTGGTAAGTTGTTTCATGTGTTTTCCATTGTAATAATTTCTTGGTTAAAGGAAAGCGTGATTGCTTTCCTTCGTATGGTATTAAGCTTCTTGAACTTCCGTTTCTTGAGCCGCAGATTCTTCTTTTACTTCTGCCATCCAGAAAGTAAAGAGTTTATAAGCAAGAGCAAATATAACAGCACCAACAAATAGTCCTACCATACCCATAAGCATCATACCACCAATGGCACCAATCATGATAACAAGCATTGGAGCATCAACACCTCTACCCATTAGGAATGGTTTAATTGCTCCATCACCTGCTGCCACGATTATCATCAAAATAGCAAAAATCACTTCTGCAGTACCTGAACCTTGTGAGAATACATAAGCAACCACTGGACCAGATATAATGAGTGCTGGCAATTGTAAAATAGCTACGAACATGATGAGTACTGCCCAAACGATTGCAAGTGGAACATCCATGAATGCCATAAAGATAAGAGAGAGAATACCTTGAAGGAGTGCAACACCAATAACACCATTGACTACACCACGTATAGTAGCAGTTGACAATTCTGCCCACTCATCCCCTTTGTCACCCATGAGACGACGTGAAATGTCTTTGTAAAACTTCACAGACCCTTCAGAACCTATAAGAAATACTGCTGAAATAATCATAGAAATAACAAACATAAGTACTGTACCTATTAAGCCACCTAATGATGATAAAAGTTTTGTGATTCCTTTTTTAATGTCGTCTGCAAATGGTGCCAATGTTGTTTTCAAGTTTTTTGAAGCATCTTCCCAAAAAGCATAGGCTTTTTCACCAATGACAGGCCACTCTTTTACATTTTCTGTTGGTGGTGGTACCGTGATGTGTCCTTCTTTCATCTTCTCAATCACCACTTGAGAGGTCTCAAATGTTTTTCCAGAAAGTGAATACGTTGGAACAACCAATGCAGCTATCACAGCAATAGTGATAGCAATAATAATTTTTTTACGATTACCAAAACGTTTTTCTAAGTTGTTAATCAGTGGTGAGATTGCAACTGCAATAATAGCACCCCAAAGCACAATTGCCATAAATGGCTTGGCTATTAAAAATGAAATAACAACCACTACAGCAATTAAACTTACTTTAATTGCGATCTCTATGGCAAGATTTACTTTTTCTTCCCGTTCTTGTATTTTATCTGTCATGTCTCTTCCTTCTTGTTTTAAGTAGCATATAGTATAGCATAAGAATGTATTAAGTTTTACCAATAAATTTTATAAAAAAATATTATAAGAAGTGTACGTTTTATCTTTACAGTTTACCCGCCAAATATCCTGAAGCATAAGACTATTGTAAGTTGCAACCTCCACAAGATCCGTCAATATTCATCACTTCATCGCAGAAATACACGTTTTGAAGTTTGTTGCTATTACTAACATTATCTGGCATAATATAAGCAATTACCAAAGGATTACGAAATGCAAAATATATTGATTACGGGTGTAAGTTCAGGTTTAGGAGAAGCATTAGTAGAAGCGTATCTTAACAATGGTGATGCTGTCTATGCCATAGGGAAACATCTTCCAAAAAGATTTGAAAACAACCCTCACTTTTTCTTTTTCCCTTATGATTTAAGCGAGACTTTTATGCTGAAGTCAACGCTAAAAGAGTTTGTTGCAGGTCACCCCTTCTCTATAGCCATTCTTAACGCTGGTATATTGGGAGAAATAGACCTCCTCAGCAAAACGGAAACTGAACATATCAAAGATGTCATGGAGGTCAATGTTTGGGCCAACAAAGAGCTCATAGACTTACTTTCAGAACACGCTTTCGTGCAACAAATAGTCGGCATAAGTTCAGGTGCAGCGGTCAATGGTTCCAAAGGTTGGGGAGCTTACTCACTCTCTAAGTCTGCACTGAACATGCTCCTCAACGTCTATGCCAAAGAGTTGCCTGAAATACATTTTAGCGCCTTGGCTCCAGGGATTATAAAAACACCTATGGTTGAGCATATACTTAACGAAGTAGATGACCGCATATTTCCTTCTGCTAAGACACTCAAAGAAGCACACATCCAAACACCCAAAGAGGCAGCTAAAAATCTTTTAACTACTATTCCTCAATTAGTGAACTATGAAAGTGGGAGTTTTTTAGATGTGAGGACGATGGGGTAAAACCCTTATAAAACTTCCTCTTAAAGAAGGTTTTTTCCTCTTTCAAGACTGTACTTTTCACATGATTAACCCTCTTTTAAATTCATACTAAATTCACACTAACCCTATAACATGCATCATACGATATCAGTTTTGTGATGATTATTTTTTACTCTTCGTAAATATATCGGCTCTCAATTTAAAAGGATTTACTATGCGTTATTATCTCTTCTTACTCTCTGCCTTCTTATTTCTCGGTTGTGGTCCTGGTGATCATATGGATGATGATTCCATGGATACTTCTTTATCGATGGAAACTAGCACTGAGGAGACAACGACCCTCTATTATGGTAATGTAAATGACGATACAGTGGTACTTCTTGATATCGAAAAAATGCAAGTTCAAGAAGTCATCAACAGTAATGGTGTAAATCCTTATGAAATATCTCAAGGCATAGGGGATGATCTTTATGTCATGAACAGATCTGACTACACGATAGGTATATTAGATACCAAAACAAATACCATTGATAATGAAATTGCTTTAAGTTTTTATCCACGTTCCATAAGTACGCATCTCAGTGACATGTTACTAACAAGTGCCAATGAACCTGCCGCGGCAGTCATTACATCAAATACTGCTTCCCAGACGTATACAGACTCTGCTTATGTTGCACCTGTTTCATTTGGTGGTAGCAATGCAACAGGACATCCAGTTTGGGTAGATGATAACTACTTTTTACTCTTAGACAGAACAGAGAATAGCATAGAACTTTATGAAAAAAACACTTATGCACCGGTATATAAACTCACCACACAAAGTTCTGTACACCATGTGATGTATAAAGATGGATATTATTATGGTATCTCTGAAGGAGAACAAAATGGCGTCTCTCCTGGAGTTATAAAATTTTCTGTGGCTAACGGTAAAATCACCGTTGCAATAGATCGATTATTCACTGACTTAGCTAATCTTCCTTCTGATTTCATCCCTGCTAGCTGGGGTGCTCACCATGGTGCATTTCATCCAACTTCTGATTATATCTATGTTGGTTCGACCGAGGGCAATGTTTTTGTATTAGATCTTGCAACATTAACCTTAGTAGATACCTTTAAAGCAGGAAAAGGTGTAGGACACTTTACTTTTTACAACAATATGGTCATCACCACAAACCATTATGACACTTTTAAATCATTTCACGATGCAAGTGACCCGACATCCAATAAGTTTATAAAAAACTTGTATTTCTCTGATAAAATTTATGCAGGTGTCACCATGCAATCACATACCACACATATCCTAGATGGAAAACTCTACTTTATGTTTAACACCGACCAGCGTAGTACTCTGTATAAGGTAAATTTAGGAAATATCACTATTGAAGAGAGCTTGACGTTAGTCAATGCCTACTGTTTAATGGGTAGTCTTTCTGAGGGTACTGGTGGCATGTAGGTTTTTACTTGTTCAACACTTGAAACTGTTGAACAAGAGAAATTACTTAGCCTTTATAACCTCAACAAAGTCTTCTATCTCTTGATGGATGCTTTCATAGTCAAGTAAGCCTTCTTTTAATGCCTGAGGAATCTCGTCATTGGCGGCACCTGCTA
This sequence comes from Sulfurovum sp., assembly GCA_013139765.1. Lineage (GTDB taxonomy): Bacteria > Campylobacterota > Campylobacteria > Campylobacterales > Sulfurovaceae > Sulfurovum. The sequence goes on along the minus strand of WTAE01000021.1, from coordinate 9,141 downwards.
ACATACCTAAGATGATTCCTCTATGCACACAGTCACCTCCCGCATTGGCATTGGCCAAAATAGAAGCTTCAAAATCAAACTTATTTTTATACAAAAGATACATTAACACAGGGAGTGACTGTTCGGGGTAACATCCTGTGGTAAAGACTGAACCTAAAATTTCATCTTCTTCAAAATCTTTCATTAAGAGATCTAAATCTAGGTTTAACTCTGAAAACTCAGTATGAATATCCCACATTTCATCTTTGGGTATATTGCCAGGGCCATTATGTTCTGCGTAAGTTTTTGAAAGTTCTGCACCACTTATCTTAGTTACTTTCACTTTTGAAGCAAATTCTTTTAGGGTAGCGTTAGGTTCTTCTTTTTCTAAAAGTTTGTGCAAAAGAGGGACTAAGACACAAAGAGCTGAACTCACATTGTCAGAACGGTGTGTGATTTGTTGATGTTGTAAGGCCACACCCAAAGCTTGAAAGGTAGACTTAGAAGTAAGGGAAAGTACAAGTGGACGAATAATACCGCCATTTGAACCAATAGACCATACCTCTCTTTGCTCCTGCGCAGAAGCATGCGCAGGTACACCATTTGTGAAGTTTTCAAACCAAGCACGAATATACACTTCAGTATACGAATCTTTATTGAGACCCGGTGTTGTTAAGTAGTGTATAAAGTCTTCAATAAATACTTCTTGCTTGTACTTACCCTCTTTAATGATTGAGCGTATAAGCACACGTATAAGGTTCGCACCTAGCGTATTTTCACCGGCTTTGAGTCCATGATGATAATGATACCTCTCACTTTTTTCTGGCATGGCATTTTTATGCTCACCTGCATGCACAGAGAGTTTGACATCAAAGTCATTATAATTAGTGTCATAAAAACGAATATGTTCATGCGCGATATCAAAAGGACGCCCTAAGGCTTTTGCCTTGGCAATATTTGGATGATAGGCATTACCCACCATAAAAGCTTCAGGGTGAGGATGTGGTGCATCTTCATACTTTTTAATCCCTCCATCAAAACCTTCTTTGATGTATTTTCTTTGATAATACCAATGCACAGGCATCGCCATGGCATCTGCAATAAAGGCGCCCCATAAGGCATTTTTTAGTCGTGTGGTATCCATAACGTACTCCTTATTAACGAGTGGCTTCTATCTCCATCATACCTTTATCTTCTGCCACTCCCCTTTATCAAAGGTTTTCCATAACCATAGCGCTTTGACAAAAGTGTCTGAAATCATGGCTAAGTAGACTACTAAAATGTTTTCAAAGTACCATGAAAGAAAGAAGGCTGGCAAGATACGTACAAACCAGAGTGAAATCATGTTTATCTTGAGTGTGCGTCTGGTGTCTCCGGCTCCACGCAAGGCACCTGAGAGTACAAAGTTAAAAGCCAATGGTATTTGGGACAGACCAACGATACGTAAATAGAGACTTGCTTCTTTAATGGTTTGAGCATCATCGGTAAAGAGCCAGACTATTTTCTCTGGCATAAATATCATAAAAAATGAGAGTATGAACATAAATCCTACAGTGTACTTGAGTACAAGTAAGACATCTTCTCTGGCCTGTAAAGGTTTTTTAGCACCCAGCCCCTGCCCCATGAGCGCCATGGCTGCAATGGTGAAACCAATACCTGGCATAAAGGCTAAACCCTCTACACGTAAGCCTATCTGATAGCCTGCCAACACTTCTGTACCATAATGCGCGATGATGACAGTAAAGAGCATAAAAGAAGAGAAAGTTAAAGTCCGTTCAAATGAAGCAGGTAAGCCTACTTTTAATGCACGTTGTAACAAAGCTTTTGAGTAGTGCAACATAGGCACGTAAATCATTTTACCTTTGACATAGAGGTAAACATAAATTAGGGTTTCTAAAATGTTTACAATGACCGTACCTAAGGCTGCACCTTCTACGCCTAACTGTGGAAAACCAAAACTACCAAATATGAACAAATAATTCAAAATGACGTTAAGACCAATAGATCCAATTTTGACATACATCGGTGTTTTTGTATCTCCTGAAGCGTTGAGTGCTGTCACAAAAACCAATTTCACAAAGACAAAAGGCAACATCCATGTGAGCATTTGTACATAATCTTCTCCCAAAGCCACTACTTCAAGGTCTGTACCAAACCAAACATAGACATGTGAAGCCAAGATGTACCATAAAACCATCATGGGCAAAGAGAGGAAAAAGGCAAAACGTAAAAGAGTAGAGAGTGCCGTGGAAGCAGGCTTCATTTTCTTTGCACCCACAAAACGTGACAAGAGTGCAGAAGTACCTACGTGCAATAGCGTCAAAATGGCAAAAACAAACGTAAGCGATTGTAATCCAAGTCCCACAGCAGCTACTGCAAAAGCGGAAATACGTCCCACCATAATGAGGTCGGTAATGACTTGAAGCATATCCAACAAAGAGTTGATGGCAGCAGGAATGGAAAGTTTGAGTATCTTTTGGTGTTTTTTTGGAAAGTGTTTGAGTATCACAGCAGTTTTAACTGGTCACTTGTGCCACATACACATAAAGTAAAATAATCACCAAAGAAGCAGCACCCATAGTCCAAACGGTTGCCACAAGCATTTTTCCAGAGTTAAACATTTGTCTGTACTTGTAAAGTAATATAGGGAAAATCACCAATGCCACAATAACAGGGAAATACATGATAGGACTAACACCATAAAGATTAATAGCGTATTGAATAGCTAAAAATGATGTGTAGACTATCATGTACACCACAGCCAATATAAACATTTGTGCCAGCATAAATATGATTTTCATACCTGCTAAATTTGATTTGTCATCGTAGTGTTTCATCTTCTTACCCTTTGTTTAGTATTGTCATAATGGCTTCTGCAAGTGCTTTTTTTTCCATAAGGCGGATTTGGCTATTGTAGTCTTCAAAACTCAATTCTTTTTTAAGAAGTATTTTTTGTAAAATAATCTCGCCACCATCTAACTCGGAACTTACTTTATGGATAGAGACTCCACCCTCTTCAAAGTCATCTTCATAAGACTTTTCAATGGCTTTTAATCCTTTGTGTCTAGGTAAAAGAGAGGGGTGTAAGTTGATGGCTTCTATTTTTTGGGTAAAGACAGGGGTTAAAATACGCATAAAACCTGCCAAAACTGTAAGTGTTGGCTTGTACTTTTGAAGTGTGTTCACCACAAGGGCATCAAACTCTTCTCTGTTTTTATACTGTTTAGAGTCGATAATCTCTAAAGCAATATTATTTTCTTTTGCAATGGCTATACCCTCAGCATTGGGGTTGTTTGTTAACGCCACCACCACTTCACAACTTTTAAGATGTAAAGTCTCAACAATGTGGGCAAAGTTAGATCCTTTGCCTGAAAAAAGTACTGCTATTTTATTCATAAGCGAATTGTATCAAAAATTTATATGTTTATCCACCCTAGACATCTTCTAATTGTGCTACCTCATCAATAATATCTGTGGGCAACATCGCATACGAAGCCCCCTTATAATTGTTTGCTGCTTCTACCAAGGCCAAAGAGCCATGAATAGCCGCTTCTAACCCTGTGTATCCTTGGGCAAGCAGAGCAACTATGAGTCCAGAGAGCACATCACCAGAGCCTCCCTTAGAGAGCTTTGCACACCCTAGAGGGTTAATGTAGAGTTTCTCTTCTTGCATGATGAGGGTATTGGCACCTTTAAGCACTAACGTGACATGGGGGTATTTGGTATTAAACATGCGTACCGTCTCAAAACGTTTGGACTGTACTTCTGTCACAGTGAGCACTTCTCCTGTCAGTAGCTTCCACATGATCACAAACTCTTTGGGGTGTGGTGTGATGACAATTTCTCTGTCAGTTTGTCCTAAAATTGAGAGTAATTCTGGACTTAAAAAAGCATCCGCATCTAAAAGTATAGGAAGATGAGAAGCTAGCACATATTTTTCTAAAAATTCAGAGTCAAAATGTCCCCCTAAACCCATACCTATAGCTAATGCAGAGGCATTTTTAGGCACCACAGTAGCATGCATGAGGTACGCAGGAGGCGCAATCTTTTCATGCACCACCAAAGTAGTCAGTCCTGCACCAAAATGTGTGGCAGCAGTACCCGCAATGATCCCTGCACCCTCTTTTTCACCACAGAAAATGGCAGCATGACCAAATGAGCCTTTATGACTATTGTGTTTGGTACGGGTAGGCAAAGTTAAATCATTTTTTTCAAGTACATAACATTGGCTCTCTTCTTCATATATGTCAGAAGAAAGGCCCAAGTTGATACAAGTAATTTCACCCACAACATCTTTGTTTTCATCTAAGTACAGTGATTCTGTACGTGCACCCATCGTTAAGGTCACATCTGAATGAAAAGCCAAAGGGAGTAAACCCTCTGCACTGACCCCAGTAGGAATGTCACAGGCAATTTTATGCCCTTTAAAACTGTTGAGTTTCTGAATGATATGTACCATCTCATCTTTAAGAGGCTTATTGAGCCCTGCTCCTAAAAGTGCATCAACTATAACATCTGCATCTTCTAAAATCTCAACGACTTTAACATCTAACTTCAGGGTACGTTCTAGTTGTACTTTAGCCATTGGGGTATTGACTCCAAAGGGTAAATGTAATTGCACATCATAGTCTCCATGAAGCTGTCTTGCTAACACAATGCCATCTGCCCCATTATTTCCTGTACCTGCTACGATGAGTACCTTGCTTCGTGTATCAAAATTCTGACGTATATAATTTGCCATACCTGCAGCGGCATGTTCCATGAGTATGTCTTCACTGAGTTCGTACTTCTCATAACACTTTCTGTCTAATTCATAACATGATTGAAATACTTTTTGCATAAACACTCCTTCACTTTAAATTTTGAACTCTCTTATTCAATTATTTTATCACAAATTCAAATAGTTTAGGTATAATTCTCCACTTTATTGATATTCAGGCTTTATCGTCTGGAAATTTCCAATAGGAAGGGGGTGCTTTTTTATGCCAGGAATTAAACTAACTTCACGTGATTCATTTGATGATGCGTACCGAAAGTTCAAAAGACAATGTGACAGAAACCTAATCGTTACTGAAGCAAGAGCTAGACAACATTTTGAAACGCAAACTGAGAAGAACAAAAAAGAAAAAATTGCCACTCGCAAGAAAATTCTTAAGAAACTCTTCATGCTTAGAAGATACGAGTCTAGACTGTAACAGTCTTTGGCAGAGCTTCGGCTCTGTCACTCAACACATTCACTTTACCCCACACTTTTTAACTACCCCTTTTTTTCCATTACAATTTACAAATCATTCTTTTAGTATCACTACTATATTAACGCTATTGTACTGTCTAGAATACTGATACCAAAAAAAGGCAAGATGGAAAAGGCAAAATGGAAAATGAAAGGGGAAAATGGAGAGGTCTCACTTTATGGGACTGTTACCCATAAAGTGAAGAAGTATAGGATTTAAATCTTAGCTGGTGTACCCTCTATGATTTTGTCTGCATCTTTAAAGACATTGTCTATAAACTTTGTAATCCATGACTGGTCAAACCACTCAACAGGACGTACTTCAATTCCCTGTATCAAGATACCAAAGTGTAAGTGATCTCCCAAAGCTAAACCTGTTTTACCGGTTTTGGCTATGACTTGACCTGCTTGTACTTCATCACCCTCTTGTACTAAAATTTGTGAACAGTGTCCGTAAAGGCTAAAGAGTCCTAAGCCATGATCAATCATTGGCATATTTCCATAAATTCCATTTTCTTCAGCAAACACAACTTTACCTGCGTTAGATGTTTTAATGTTTGCCATAGCATTTGATGCAAGGTCATAGCCTACATGGTAAGACTCAGAGACAACATTTTCTTTTGTCTCATAGTAGTAGTAACGGTGGTCACCAAAACTTGCCACACGTTGTCCATTTTTAAGTGGGTAAAACTTGTGAATTTTCCATACATCTAAAATATCTTTAGAGATTTTTGAACCCAGTTTATGAATGAGCGCTTCATTTTTTAAACGCATGGTTTCATTAATGGCTTTTAATTTTTCTAGTCTATTGTCTAAAGTAGCATACTCTGGATCACTTGACGCGAGGTCTGTAATTTTCCCATCGATAAACGCATCACTTGCTTTAATCTGTGACGTTTTGTAGCGTGGGTTTTTATGGTAAAAAGGAATCTCTGTCATACGCTTGTTGCCTGCTAAATCTGTGGCGATGATTTTGGCTGAGAAAGTATCTATCTCAAAAGGCCAAGCAAGTAAAGAAGCAAAATATCCCTCTTTTTTGTAGGGTTGTGCTTTAAATTTATTGCCGTTTGCTTCTATGTAGAGTGCATCTAAGTTGTCGTCTTCAGCTTGGAAAATAACCAAAGCTGAACCACCTTGGTTAATCATACGTGAGTTGGCTACGACATTTACATTGGGTCTTGTGTAGTCTACAGTAATCTTCATACGCGCTTGTGCAGAGTTACCTTTTAAGTATTGCCACATACTGTTGTCCGTGACTTTAATGTCTAAGGTTAAGTGTTTTGCTTTTTTGTCAAGTACTTTTGATTTTGGATACTCAATAAGAAATGTTTTCTCTTTCTCTGCACCACCTAAAGCACCCTCTTCTACAACCATAGAATTTTTACCATCACTTAAAGTAAGTGTATAACGGTTTAACCCTACATTGTCAGAAATCTTTACCTCTAAAGGTGCAATTCTATTCCAAAAAACACTTTTTGGTGTTTCGATTTTTGGAACTTCACGTTCAAACTCTGGTGCTGTATAGATATAACCTGCTCCAACAGCAAGACCAATTAAAAGAAACACAATAAATATTTTTGTTCCGACATTACTTTTTTTCATTTCCCATCCCTATTTTGTTAGTTGATACTTTAATTTTTTCGGTATTAATCTAGTAATTTTAAAGTATGTATCTTTTGTATAATTTTATCCATACTTTCTTGTAATCCACATTGTTTAAGGGTAAAACCTGCAGCCAATTTATGTCCACCCCCACCAAAAGCCAAAGCCACTTGTGAAACATCTACTTTTTTACTACGTAAAGAGATACGTACATCTGACCCTAATTCTATAGCAAACAGAGCCACTTCTACCGTAACCAAAGAGCGTGCATAGTCGACAATACCTTCCATGTCAGGAGTACTTGCACCCGAAGCCAATATCTGCTCTTGCGTCACAAACAGTGTGGCAATTTTGGCTTCATGGTGCAGAGACAAAGAAGCCAGTGCTTTTTCCAAAATGCGAAGCGAAGCCAAAGGACGTCTTTGGGTAAAGTTGTAAGCAATTTTTTCAGGCTTTGCCCCTCTAGCTATCAAATCTTTTGCCATAGCAAACACATCTTCAGTCACCGCGGCTGTCGTAAAATAACGGGTGTCCGAAAGTAAGGCCGTATAAAAACACGTGGCTGTTGCTGCATCGATGTCATAAAGTCTGTCAAACAAGACATAGGCCACTTGTGAAGCTGAAGCAAAATGCGACACTATGACATTGAGGGAACCATAGCCTTCGTTAGAATGATGGTGGTCAATATTGATGATGTCACGCCCTGTTAAGTCAAAGCCAAGTCTGTCAATACTCCCACAATCACAGGCGATAATGAGTGAATCCTCATAATCCATTTTGCCTTTGATTTTAGAAAAGTTTGGTAGAAAGTCTAAGTACTGTGGTAAGTGTTTAGAGGCATTGGCCACTTCAACTTTTTTCCCTGCTTTTTTAAGCAAAGCATAAATGCCTAAAGATGTACCAAGTGTGTCCGCATCAGGATTCAAATGAGAGAGTAAAGTAATATGCTGGGCTTGGTCTATCTTCTCTTTGACTTCAATAAAAGGTAAAGAGAGTGTTTTCATTATCCTTCTACCTTTACATCTTCAACCTTCATCGACAAATCAATCCAATTCGCCTGATGAATAATAGACCCAGAAGAGATGGCATCCACACCTGTCTGGGCAATGGCTTCAATGGTCTCTAAAGTGACGTTCCCTGATGCTTCAAGTAAAATGTGTGCATAGTTTTCATTTCTATAGGCAACCACTTCTTTGGTCTCTTCTAACCCCATGTTGTCACACATGATGATGTCTGCCCCAGCTTTCATGGCTTTTTTTGCCATGACCAAGTCTTCACACTCTATTTCTACTTTAGAAGTAAAAGGGATTTTTTGACGCACTTCTTTCATAAAATATTCTAAGTCATCAATGGTTTTTAAGTGTGTGTCTTTGAGCATAAGGCAATCATCTAGCCCCATACGGTGGTTTATGCCACCCCCACAACGTACCGCATACTTTTCAAATGCACGCAAAAGAGGTCTTGTTTTTCTTGTGTCTAAAAGTTTCACCCCTGTACCTTGAAGTGCAGCCACATACTGCGCTGTTAAGGTTGCAATGGAAGAAGCGTGTAAGACCATGTCTAAAATAGAACGTTCTAAAGAGAGTATGTCTTTAGAGTCACCAGAAATATACAAAAGTTTTTCACCTTTGCTAAAAGTTTGGCCATCACTAATCTGCCATTCTAAGCTTAGGTCATACATTTTTGCAAGCGTGCTTACATATTCTTCACCTGCAAATACACCGTCACTCTTGGCAATAATATACGCACGAATAGGTTTTGAAGTGCTAATACGTGCAAACAAATCACCACGGCCAAGATCTTCAGTAATTAAGGCTTTTATAAATGTCTCTTTTAACATGTTTTGTCCTGTAGGGTTGGCTTCAGCCGACCAAAATTAAATATTTACATTATGAGGTCGACTAAAGCCAACCCTACGCTTTATGTAATCGCCAACATACGTTCTAACGCCAAGTTTGCATACTTGATGATGTCAGGTTGTACCACTATCTCGTTGATAGGTTTTCCATCTTCTATAGACTTCAATGTATTGTAGAGGTCTTCTAAGGTGGTTTCATTCATAGTAGGACATTCTGGTTTAGTCGAAGAGAGCACATACGTGTTCCCTTTGCGCATACGGTTAACCAAGTTGTACTCTGTACCAATGGCCACTTTCTCTTCAGGGTCTAAGTCGTTCACATACTTAATAAGTTGCGAAGTAGAACCTGCAAAGTCTGCAGCTTCAACCACGGCAGGGTCACACTCTGGGTGTACAGCAACTTTAATGCCGGGAAATTTGTTTCTATAAAACTCTACATCATCAACAGTAAAGAGTTGGTGTACGGAAC
>WTAE01000245.1 GCA_013139765.1 Sulfurovum sp. | reverse complement strand
AACTCTTTGGTCTCTTTACCTGGCGCAAAAGGTGCAGGAAGTTTGTAGCTAATGAGTGCTTTACCTGGTTCATAGCCATCTGGGTAATCTTTAGCATCCATCCATAAATCTTTAGCAGATTGATAGCCTCTTTCCATACGTTTATCTCTGTTTCTCATGTGACATTGAAAACAGACTTCATTGGCACGTATAGGGTCAGAGAGAGATACTTTAAAGATTTTACTTTTAGGGTCTTTTGCATGTGCACTGGCAGGACCATGACAAGACTCACAGCCAATGGCAGGTTCTACACGTTTACCTGTAGACATATACCCTGTAAAGTGACAGCCATCACAAGTGTTTGAAGTAGGAAATTCTCTGTTGTCATGTGGGTAGGCATCTTTGTACCAATACTTGTAAGGTTTAAAACTTTGCCACTTTTGTGTTTGTACATTCCATTGGTAGTTCCCCAGTCTAAAGTCATCTTTTTCATTGATGGTTGCTGGTATCATATAGCGTTGTTTAAACTTTGAACCTACGGTATACATCGCTTGTGCCAAGGTAAAGTCAGCATCTGAGGGCAGTTTTGAAAAGTCAGCCACGACCACAGTAGGGTCTTTTTGAATGTCTTGAATCATTTTAGAGTGTAAAGAAGCATGCCAAGCTTTATGCTCTTTTGTATGGCACTCTTTACATTTCTCAGAACCTACAAAATGAGATTCCTTTTGAGCTTGGGGCTGTAAATCCATGTTTAAACCCACACGGTTTTTGGTGAGTTGGGTGTAATAAGGGGTGATTTTTGGTAAGTTAAACCAAATGGTTGTAGTTACAAGGAGTAGAAGAAAAATGAATACAGATAAAAATTTCTTCATAAGCTAAAAGCTTTTTTCATAAAAGGTTTAATCTCATCAAAAGAGTAACGATAATTCGTAAAATGTTCAAAAGCAATGATACCCTGATAAAGCAACATGTCTGAACCATCTTTTGTTGGCTTACCTTCGGACTTTGCAAGTTTTAAAAAAGGTGTCTCTTTCCCATAAATGACATCCACGCAAGCTTTTGCATGGGGGATGACTGCAGAGAGTATCTCTTTAGGAGCAGGAAGATTATCATCTTCAAGTCCAGCAGAAGTCATGTTGATAACAAGGTCATAATGTTTTACCAAAGATGTATCTTTTGGAAATGTCTCGAAGGTATAGGTTTCAAAACCCTCTTTTTTATACTTTTCTAAACGCGCTTCACCTCTATTCACTAGGGTGACTTCGTAGCCTTCATCTCTGAGGATGCTAGAGGTAGATTGTGCCGTACCTCCTGCACCTAAAAAGAGTACAGTTTTAACATTCTTAAATTCTGAGATGGCTTTTAAAAAGCCAGGGGCATCAGTGTTATATCCGTAGAGTTTTCCCTCTCTTTCAACTAAAGTATTGACCACGCCAATTTTTTTGGCAAAAGGGTCAAGTACATCTGCAGCAGAAAAAGCAGCTTCTTTGTGAGGCACAGTGATGTTTGCACCTTTAAGGCCTAAGGCCAAAAATGTCTCTTTGAGCTTGTCACCATCTTCTAGTAGGTGACGCGTATAACAAGCATCCACACCTAAACCTTGAAAGGTGAGGTTGTGCATGAGTGGTGACTTGGAGTGGGAAACAGGGTTTCCAAAGATGGCAAAAATTTCTTTTGCCATCGTTAAAGGCTTTCCATTTCTTTCAGCGTTGCAAGGAGGGCAGCGAGTTTATTTTTTACTTCTAGGTACTCTAATTCTGGTACCGAGTCAGCGACAATGCCAGCACCTGCTTGAAGCGTAATGCTGTCTGGCTTGATGAGCGATGTACGTATGGCTATAGAGGAGTCCATGTTGCCATCAAACGCAAAGTACCCCACAGAACCAGAGTAGAAACCACGTTTTAAACCCTCATAATGAGCAATGAGTTTCATGGCTTCAATTTTAGGTGCACCTGTCATCGTACCTGCGGTAAAGGTGGCTGCAAAAAGGTCAAACATGTCTTTGCCATCTTCGAGTTGGGCCTGAACGTCAGAAACCATGTGCATAACGTGTGAGTATTTCTCCACACGCATCATGTCTGTGACTTTTACGGTGCCTGTTTGGGCTACACGTCCCACATCATTACGTCCAAGGTCAATGAGCATAAGGTGTTCTGCACACTCTTTTGGGTCATCCAGCATCTCTTGCTCAAGCTCTTTGTCACGCGCGGCATTTTTACCACGTTTACGCGTACCTGCGATAGGACGAAGCAGTATTTCACCTTCTGTTAAACGTACCATGACTTCTGGGCTAGATCCACAAATGGAAAACTCTTCATAGTCCAGTAAAAAGAGGTAAGGTGAAGGGTTTTTTGAACGCAATACTCTGTAAAAACTGAGAGGGTCAATTTTCCCTTTTTGGGTATATCTGTTGGCTAAAAGGATTTGAAAAATGTCTCCAGAACGGATGTTCTCTTTAGACTCATCTACCAAAGCTTTAAAACGCGCTTCATCTATGCTAAATGTCCCTTCACCATCAAGCACTACAGCTTGAAGAGGCATAGGTGTACAGGTTCTATGTAAAATACTCTCTATATCTTCTATTCCTTTAGACATAGAGTCGTCATTGAGAATGAGGGTAAGTTTTGCAGATTTATGTGAGTACGCAATAATAATCTTAGGACGCACCAAATCAAGGTCAGGTGTGTCTAATGGGTCATCTAAACCTTCCATACTCTCTTCTAAAGTTGGCTCAAATACTTTCACCATATCATAAGCGATGAATCCTATGAAACCATCGACAAAAGAGAAGCCAAGCTCTGCAGCTTTTTCTTTGTAGGCTGCCTTGTCTACATTTTTATAATACGCTTTTAAAAAAGAAAAAGGGTCTTCGTCAAGTGTCTTGACTTCCCCTTTTTGGTTGGTGTAAGATGTGCTATTATTCTTGTAACTAAGACGCTCTTGCGCACCAATGGTAATAAAAGAAAAGTTCCCATCTGCTGAATTGACCACAGATTCAAAAAGCATGGTAATCTCACCTGGAAAAATCTCTTTAATTTTTCCATAGAGCGCTACAGGTGTAAGTTGATCAAAAAGAATGGTTTTTGTCATCGTCTTACTTCTTCACCACAAACGCTTGTTTAAGTACACGGTCTCTTACGCGTAGCAGTGCATTGTCTACTTCTGCACGTGTTGTGTACGGACCAATAAGAAGTTTCTTAATGCCTTTGGAGTTTGGTTTGCTAAGTGTATGTGTAAAACCATTGTTTTGAATTTTTTGGATGAAACTTGGACTAGGTTGCTGTCTGTATGAACCTACTTGTATGAAGTAAGCTCCTTTGGCTACAGGCGTTGGCTTAGGTGTTTTCACTTCTGTTACTGGCACTGCCACAGGAGTAGGGATTGGTGCTACAACTTCAGGTTTTGTCTGAACAGGCTCAGGTGTCGTCACAACAGGTAACTCAGTAGTAGGTAGTTCTATGGTCTCTACCACTTTAGGTTCTGGCTCTACAGGTGCAGTAATTTTCTCTTCAATCCTATTAGGTAAAGAAGGCTCTTCTGTTACTTCTACTACCGGTTCTATGGTTTCAGTAGGTGCTTGAGGTTCAGGCACTGTTTCTTGAAGTTTGAGTTCTGGTGCAATGGCTGTTGTGAGCTCCTCATCTAAGAGTTGTGCCTTGTTCTGCTCTGGATTAATGAATGTTTTGTTAAGTATAATCATCACAATAATAATGACAATAAACAAAGCAACAATGGTTAAAAAACCTTTTGCTTTATTGTTTTTAGGTGCTACAGTATCGATAATGAGGTCATCTAGATTGTGGTCATGCATGAGGGAACTCTTTCCAAAAGTAAATTTGTATTAATTATATCATATAACTTTTAAAGCGTAGCGTAGGGGAGGGTAACGATATTGTACTCGTCAGGTAGATTGAGAGAAGGAAGGGTTTTCCACTTTTTAACCATCTTGGACTTGAGTGCATCAGAATACATGTCCAAGACTCTCTGCGCATCTTCCAAATCTAGGTTATCTACGACAATGAAGACTTGTATACGCTCTTTGTCTTTACCCTGATAAATGTGATAATTGTCTACTTCTAAAGTTTTAAAAAGGTGTTTAATCAAATGGTAAAAACGCTGATATTCATCGCCTTTGTACTCAATGACTAAGTAGTTTGTATGTCCCTCTTTGACTAAAGGCAGGGCAATGGTATATTGTCTGTCAAGATGTTGTGAAAGTAATAGGGGGGAGGGTGCTTCTTCTATGCGCTCAAACTTGGCATAAAAGGTACGATTGTTGAAAAATATTTTTTCAACAATCGAAGATCTTTTAATGTAATAATGATCTACTTTAAAAGTGAGGTCAAAGACTTTCAATGTCTAGTAAATCGATTTTTCGTAAATGATGAAGTCTTGTGCCAACGTCTTCATTTCATCTTTGATACTTGCATGAAGTGCAGCGTCATTCACATTGTCAAGTACGTCAGCAATTTTGTTTGCAATAATTTCAAACTCTTTCTCTTTCATACCACGTGAAGTAAGTGCTGGAGAACCAATACGTACACCAGAAGTTACAAATGGAGATCTTGTTTCACCTGGAACCGTGTTTTTGTTTACTGTAATTCCTGCGGCCCCTAGTGCTGCATCTGCATCTTTACCTGAGAAGTCTTTGTCTAAGAAAGAAACCAATACAAGGTGGTTGTCAGTTCCACCAGAAACGACATCATACCCACGTGCTACAAGTACTTCTGCAAGTTTAGATGCATTGGCTTTCACTTGTTTGGCATGTGTTTTCCACGCGTCTGAAAGGTTGTATTTAAATCCTACTGCTTTGGCGGCAATCACATGAACCAGTGGTCCACCTTGAAGTCCTGGGAAAATAGCAGAGTTGATTTTTTTAGCAATGGCTTCATCATTCGTCATGATCATTCCACCACGAGGACCTGCAAGTGTTTTGTGTGTCGTAGTAGTCACAACATCTGCATAAGGGAATGGGCTAGGGTGCTCACCGGCACAAACAAGTCCTGCAATGTGAGCAATGTCAGCAAATAAAATAGCGCCTACTTCGTCTGCAATCTCTCTAAACTTTTTAAAGTCAATTTCTCTTGCGTACGCAGAAGCACCACATACGATGATTTTAGGTTGAACAATTTTAGCAATTTTCATCACTTCATCGTAGTTAATACGACCATCAAGCTCAACACCATAAGTAAATGATGAGTAGTTTTTACCAGAAAATGATGGTTTAGAACCATGTGTCAAGTGACCACCATGGCTTAAGTCCATACCAAGTATTTTCTCTCCAGCTTTTAGTAGTGCTGCATACACGGCACCGTTTGCTTGTGAACCTGAGTGCGGTTGTACGTTTGCATAAGAACAGTCAAAAAGTTCACATGCTCTGTCAATAGCCAATTGCTCAACAACATCAGCATATTCACATCCACCGTAATAACGTTTATAAGGGTAACCCTCAGCATATTTGTTCGTAAATACAGAACCCATTGCTTCCATTACAGCAGGCAAAGTAAAGTTCTCAGATGCAATCATCTCTAAGTGATCTGTTTGTCTCTCTCTTTCGTTTTCAATCGCAGCAAATATCTCTGGGTCAAATGTTTCTATAGCATAACTCATAGGGTTCCTTAGTATTGGGAATAATTAATGTGTATTTATAGCAAATTTCTACTAAAAAAGCTATGAAGCTGAGTCTCTTTTTTCACTTTCTTTTCAAAAGAGTATTTTCATCTAGCTATGCTATACTCCATAAATTAC
>WTAE01000111.1 GCA_013139765.1 Sulfurovum sp. | reverse complement strand
TCTTTTATGAGTTTAGAAAATTCATTTTTTAAATAATCTCTCTCTACAAAATCCAACCATAAAGAGAATCCTATATCTTTGTTTACCATTTTTTATTCCTTATATTCCCAGTGAAACTCTTTCCAAGAGCCAAAATCACTCGGTTTTGCTATCGCTAACGCAAGGGCATCAAGAAAAACATTTCTTTCTACCTCTTGTGCACCTAAGCGTAGCATATGATCTGTTTTCATCTGACAGTCTATAAAATCATAACCTCTGCTACCTAAGACATCACTTAGTGCTTTAAAAGCAATTTTAGAAGCATCAGAGACTAAAGAAAATTTTGACTCTCCAAAAAAGGCTTTGCCATATGCCACACCGTACAAACCACCCACAAGTTTTCCCTCTTTATGTACCTCTACAGAGTGGGCATAGCCCTCCTCATGCAGTTTTGTGTACGCCTTAATGATTTCGGGTATGATCCATGAAGCTTCTTGTCCTTCTCTGTAGACCGTTGAACAGTGATGAATCACTTCAGAAAAATGTTCATCAAAAGTCACGGTAAATTTTCCAGAACGTAACACTCTTCTAAAAGATTTACGTACTTTGAAGTTTTCAGGGTAGAGTAAAAGTCGGGGGTTTGGTGACCACCAAAGTATGGGATCATCTTTAGAATACCAAGGGAAAATACCACTTTGGTAAGCAAACAGTAGTCGTGCAGAAGAGAGGTCCCCACCATACGCAAGTAAACCTTCATCTGGTGCATACCTAGGATTAGGAAAAATCGTTGAGTATTTCGTCAAATGAGTAAGGTGATAATTGTCGTCATACATAGAAAATCTTTACCCCCGTAGGGTGCGATTGCCATCGCACCAAATATAAAGCATGATAAAAAGGTGTGTCAATAAACACACACGATATTATTTAGCAGAAAAGTCAAAAGTAAGTTTTTCATTTTTCAGATTTACTTTGACACTTCCCCCTTTTTGGAGTTTTCCAAAAAGTATTTCATCGGTTAGTGCTTCTTTGACTTTTTCATCTATGATTCTTGCAATGTGCCTTGCACCATAACGCTCATCATAGCCCTCTTTTGCCAAGTACTCTTTGGCTTTTTTCGCCACTTTAACTTTCACTTTTTTCGCTCTAAGTAAGATATTGAGTTTATCGAGTTCTCTGTCTACAATGGTCACAAGTACTGGTAAATGAAGTGCATTAAAGGTAATAATGCCTGAAAGACGGTTTCTAAACTCTGGAGAGAAAAACGCTGCCAAAGCTTTTTCAGTTTTCACAGAAGTGTCTTTGTTGAAGCCCATGACATTGGCTTCTTTTGTTCCAATGTTTGATGTCATAATGAGTACCACATTTTTAAAGTCTGTCACCACACCATTGTTGTCAGTGAGTTTAGCCCCATCCATCACTTGCAGTAAAATATTCATAATGTCTGGGTGCGCTTTTTCTATCTCATCCAAGAGTAACACGGTGTGTGGATTCTTTTTAATCATCTCGGTAAGTAACCCACCTTGTTCATACCCTACATAGCCAGGAGGTGCACCCACCAAACGGCTAATGGTGTGAGGCTCCATATACTCAGACATATCTAAACGTTCAAAGTGTACATGCATGGTTTTAGCTAACTGTGTCGCCAATGCTGTTTTACCCACACCTGTTGGCCCAACAAACAAAAAAGAACCTATAGGTTTATTGTCTGCATTCAGTCCTGCGTACGAACGCTTAATAGCTGTAGAGAGTGCCGAAATCGCTTCATCTTGCCCAATAATATGCGCAGACAAATCTTTTTCGATACTTTTTAATTTTTCAGTATCATCCGTACCTATCACTGTGGAAGGCAGTTTCATCATTTTGGCCACTGCCATTTCAATGTCTTTTGGCTTCACTGTCACATCACTTTGCCCTCTAAGCATGAAGTGTGCGCCCACCTCATCAATGATATCCATAGCTTTGTCTGGTAAAAATCTATCATGCAAATATTTCACAGAAAGGTCAATAGCAGACGTTAACGAGCTATCAGTAAATCGAATCTTATGGTAATCTTCATACTTATCTTGCACCCCTTTTAGAATGACAAAGGTATCTTCAATACTAGGTTCGTCTACATCTATTTTGGCAAATCTACGGCTCAGTGCCTTGTCTTTGTCAAAAAAGTTTCTATACTCTTGGTAAGTAGTCGCACCAATACACTTTAAGTCTCCACGTGCAAGTGCCGGCTTAAGTAAATTGGATGCATCCATAGATCCACCAGAAGTTGAGCCTGCACCTACCATCGTATGAATTTCATCGATGAAAAGTATGGCATCTTCCTGCGCAGAAAGTTCTTTAATAATCCCTTTAAGACGCTTTTCAAAGTCTCCTCTGTATTTCGTTCCAGAGACCAACGCACCCATGTCTAAAGCAAATACTTTAGAACCCTGCAAAATCTTCGGCACATCATCTTCAGAAATTTTAAGGGCAAGTCCTTCCGCAATGGCTGTTTTACCAACACCTGGTTCACCCACAAGTAAAGGGTTGTTTTTCTTACGTCTACACAAGGTCTGCATCACACGTTCTATCTCATCATGGCGTCCAATGACGGGGTCAATTTTTCCAGTCTGGGCAAGAGCAACCAACTCAATGGTAAACTGCTCAAGTAAAGTCTCTTCTTTCTTTTGTCCCTCAGTCCCTGTTTGGGCTTGGTCGTGGCGGTGTGAAATGACTTCTAAAACATCCACACGTGAAAGCCCTTCTTGTTTCATAAGGAAAACCGCATAAGAGTGCTCCTGCATAAAAATCGCCGCTATCATGTCTCCAATGTTGGCTTCAGCGCGTCCTGAAGAGTTAATGTGTGTCATCATGTCATTAATGGCACGTGAAAGCGCCACTGTTTCAAAAGGTTCAACTACCTCTTTTAAAGAAGGAATCGTTTGGGTAATGTGTTTGACAATCCCTTCTTCTAGTACTTCTAAGTCTGCATCAAGTATCTCAAGTATCTCTCTACCTAATTCAGATCTCACTATCGATAAAAAGAGATGTTCTACGGTCAAATACTCATGTCTATTCTCTTTTGCATATCCTACTGCCTCTTTAAAGACGTCGTTGAGTGCTATACTTATCATCCCCAGCTCCTTTAATTATCTTCTTCAATGGTTGCGAGTAACGGAAACTCGTTTTGCTTTGCTTTTTGTTTGACTTGCTGTGCCTTTGTTTGCGCAATTTCAAACGTGTATACACCACAAATGGCTTTACCCTTATCATGTATTTGTAACATAATCTCTTCAGACTGTGCTTGAGACTTATGGAAAATACCTATCAGTACTTCCACCACAAAATCCATACTTGTGTAGTCATCATTGTGCAACAACACTTTAAACATCGATGGTTCTTCAAGTGCTAACGCTAAGTCTAATTCTTCTTCAATATCTATCTTTGGCATGTTATGTTAAAATTCCTCATTCATTTATCTAAGCTATATATTGCTTATTATACAAAAAAAACGGAGAAATACAAGTGAAATCTCTTTTCATCACCGCCACAGGCACCAATATTGGTAAAACACACACCACAGAAAAACTCATAGAAACCTTGGCGTCCAAAGGTTATAAAGTAGGTGTATATAAACCTATTGAGACAGGAGTTGTTACAACTGCCCCTGATGCTACTATACTCCTTGAAGCTTGCCAAAAGGTTAATGACAACTTTAAGTCACTCACAACAGAAGATATCACAGCCTACACCTTCCCCCTCCCCGCTGCTCCTTTTTGTGCAGACACAGAACAAATCATAGACATAGGTAAGATTATAGAGAAGTGCCACGCGCTCTCAAAACACTGTGACATTCTCTTAGTAGAAGGTGCGGGAGGACTACATGTCCCCGTCACAAAAAACTACCACATGATAGACCTCATCCAAGAGCTCAACATTAAAACCCTACTCGTCACCCCAAGCCGCCTAGGCTGCATCAACGACACCTTACTTTCTATAGAAGCGTTAAAAGCTAGGGATATAGATTTTGACTGGTGCGTGAATTTGTATGAAGATGAAGAGAGTTTTAGCGAAGTGACACAACCTTATTATGATGCTGTGTATCCTGAGTGGTGGACTGTGGATGAAGGATTAGATAACTTTTTATCTTTGTAATTTCTCTAATAATTTTGTATTTTTCTCTACTAGGTCGACATAATCTAAACTTGTTGAAGATATAAGTGGGATGGCAACCAATGCGTTTGTCTTTCCCATAAATTCTGCAAAGAATCCATAACTTTCAGTGCTAATACTTAATAGACTTTTCATCTTTACCATTAGCCCACTGCTCGCAAAAAATATCTGATTACCTAAACTCATGTGCTCTTCTCTTTCTTTTTCCATATACAAGCTGTAGGAATCAAGTGCTTTTTTATTATTCTCTTGCATAGATACTCGATTCGCTTCCATCATTTTTTCAAAATACATATTCACATATATTCCAAAAGAGTAATAGACTTCTTCCATTAATTTGTTCTCTTCTACAGTAGTGTCTTTATTTTTTGTTAATAACGTAACTTTGACCATTTCCATAATAGATTTTTTTTCATACTCTATCGCATCATAATAGTCTTCATAGTCTAAGAGTGGATGTATTTTTCTTGATAACTCCTGCTTCATCGCTTTCGAATAATGATTTTTTTCTAAACCTTCTATTAAGCCTACAGTCACAACTTTTTCTTCTACCATACGAAATAAAAGTGCTAAAAATGATTTATCTTCAATCGAGGATAAACCTTCATATAATTCTAAATATAATTTTTTTGCTTCATCTATCTCTTTATTATGCTCTAAGTATTTAATATACGCAACGATAAAAAGATAATCATCTTTCGACAAAACTATATTTGCAATAGGGAAAGGCTCTTCTTTCGTTACAATACCTTTCAAAACCGGTTGCTTCATCTTTTCCAGCATCACAGGCATCACACTTTTAGCCGTTGTGACAATTAAACGATTCAAACTTGCATTAGAATCACTCCAGCCATTAGCTACAATGTTATCAAGTTGAGAGGGATAAATATTCTCGGGGACATCCAATTTAAAATCTGCCCACAATACTAAACTGAACAGCAAAAATAGTTTGATTATTTTCATAAATTTCCCTTTTGTAAATACATTTTACCATCTATTAGCTATAATCATAAAATTATAATCCGAACCCTTAAGGATAGCCATGCAACACCTCGTTGATACCGATAACTTTTCAGATGTACAGATAACACAACTTCTTTCTGATGCTAAACGTTTTAAAGCAAAGCGTCCTCCACAACTTTTACATGACAAACTACTCATTACCCTTTTCTTTGAAGCATCTACGCGTACACGTTCATCTTTTGAAGTAGCAGCCAAACGTTTGGGTGCAGCGGTGGTACACCTTGACCCTTCTCGTTCTTCTTCTAAAAAAGGGGAATCGCTTGAAGACACCTTTGCAAACCTCTGTGCCATGGAACCGGATGGTGTCATTATCCGTCATGCTGAAAATGAAACACCCCAACGTTTGGCAGACATGCAAACCACACCTGTCATCAACGCAGGCGCAGGGAATTACGCCCACCCTACCCAAGCCTTACTTGACCTTTTTACCATTGTGGAACATTTTGATGGTGACATAAAAGGAAAGACCATTGCCATTGTGGGTGACATTGTAAGCTCACGAGTGGCAGCTTCTGGCATACGCCTTTTAGAGCGTATGGGGCTCAATGTACTGCTTGTGGCACCAAAGCAGTTTATGCCAGAACCCTCATCATTAAACAAAGCATTGCCTCAGTATGAAAAGTTAGAAGATGTCATGGACAAAGTAGATGTTATTATGTCTTTACGCGCCCAACTTGAGCGTCATGAAACTGAACTTTTTGAAAACTACGATGACTACGCTAAACAGTACTGCATCAGTAAAGAGCGCATGGGGAACAGAGACATTTTAGTGTTACATCCTGGTCCTGTCATGCGAAACATAGACATCTCTGATGACATGCTCTCCGACCCACGCTGTAAAGTACTGACCCAAGTCAAAAATGGTGTGTATATGCGTATGGCAATTTTGAAATTATTGCTTTTAGATAGCTAATGTTGCCATAAATGAATTGGCTTTCGGAAGAAAATGGTTTTAACACAATAAACCAACTCGGAAAAGAAAAAACCCCTTTCCTCTTCATCATCTCTTACGACAAAAGTAAAATCTTTGCAAAACCACTGGCTAATTTAGAGGATGACATCTCTTATAAACTAGAAGATTGGCGTAACTACCCTGTGACAAAGAGAGAAAAACCTTTTATCTTTTCTACCAACCCCATAGATTTTCTAAGTTACAAAACTGCGCTAGACAAAGTCCTAGAAGAGATCCGTTCAGGCAATACCTACCTCTTAAACCTGACTTTTAAAACACCCATTCAAAGTGACCTAACACTCAAAGAGATGTACACCTATGCCCGTGCCAAGTTTAAACTTTACTATAAAGATGAATTTATCTGTTTCTCCCCTGAGTCTTTTGTCACTATACACAAGGACAGCATTGCGACCTATCCTATGAAAGGTACCATTGACGCAACACTCCCTCAAGCCAAAGAAAAAATCTTGGCCAATGAGAAAGAGATGGCGGAACATGTCATGGTAGTGGATCTCATGCGTAATGACTTGGGTATTGTAGGTTCAGATGTGAAAGTAGAAAAGTTTCGTTATGTGGAAAAGATCAAAGCAGGTAATAAAGAGTTGCTCCAAGTCTCTTCTAAAATCACTGCACGTTTACCCCATGACTGGCAAGATAACCTAGGCACCCTACTCTCCAAACTTCTCCCTGCTGGTTCCATCACAGGTACACCTAAACGAAGTACTGTGAATATCATCCATGAAGTAGAAGATTTTGAAAGAGATTTTTATACTGGAGTTTTTGGTGTTTTTGATGGCGCATCCCTCCGTTCAGGAGTGATGATACGTTTCATAGAAAGCGTAGAAGATCAACTCTACTACAAGAGTGGTGGGGGCATTACACTAGACTCAGATGCCCAAGATGAATACAATGAGTTAAAAGATAAAATCTACTTGCCTTTCTAAAATCTTGCTTTTTTCTTGTATTTATGTATAATAACTATATATTATATAAAGGTCTTCTATGTTTAAAATACTTCTTACTTTGATATGCACAACTTTTTTACTCCTACCAAACCTAGTCATGGCAGAAGATGAGCAGAATGCCTCTTCAGAAATAGCTCCCGCTAAAGCACTTGAAACAGAAGTAGAACCACAAGAAGAGGTGAAAGAAGAAATCTCCGAAGCTCAAAAAGAAGCCAATGCTGCAGAAGAAGCAGAACTACGTGAAGCTGAAGGGCAAAGCGAAGTCATCACACAATAAGTTAGAAACAGCCCCTTTCAACTCTATGTTTCCAAGCGTACTTTGTGTCTTTTGTCACTTTAGCAAAGTAGAGTTTTCCTGAGTCTCGCCAAGGGTCAAGTATAACCCCCTCTTTCCAAGACTGACCTTTCGCCACAACCACCAAAACGTTATGCTCTTTCCAATACTCCCCAATATTTGCACCTAAAAGATGAAATTCAAAACCTTTATAATTTTTAGATTTTAAATGCACATACAGAGCATCTGACCAATGGTAACAAAGCCCTTTTTCTTTCATTCCAATGTTCACTAAAAAGTTATGATACTGTGGAGGGGAAGTCACTTCAAAATCTTTTGTTAATCTTGTTGTTTGAGAAAAAATATCTTGGGAAAGTGTTAGAGATTCTGCATAAGTGTTATGTCTGTCTAAGTGATGTAACTCTTGTGCCAAAGTATTAATCTCTTTTTCTTGAGGCATTGGCACTTTTACCGCACAGCCCACAAAGAGAAAAGAGATCAGAAAGAGTTTAAAAAAGTGTTGGAACATAATGACTATCGAGGTAGGATGCCATAGCCACCGTCAACAAGGCCATTGCAGAAATATAAAGCAGCCAAAAGTTGAAATTTTTAGAAATCAAAAAGCCACCTAAAACACCTACAAGCAAGCCACCAATATGTGCAGAAACATCTACAGCAGGAATAGAAAATCCAATTACGAGGTTAATCCCTATAATGATGGCAAAGTCTTTCATAAACGCTTTGCTACGAGTTTCTATTCTGTCTCTATGGGCTAAGAAAAATCCTGCCAAAGCGCCAAAAACACCAAAAATGGCACCCGAAGCGCCTACACCTACAGATTCAGGGTGCATGTACAAAGAAGCAAGCCCGCCGATAAGTCCAGAGAAGAGGTAAATACTCAAATATGACTTTGTATCAAAGTACATCTCTGCCCCACGGCCTATGAGGTAGAGTGAAAACATATTCATGAGTAAGTGTGTCATACCTCCATGAAGGAACATAGCAGTAAAAAGTCTCCACCACTCACCTTGCAAAAAGACATAAGGTCCAAACAAAGCACCTTTGTCTACCAACAGGCGTATGTCCATATCCATGATGCCACCGTT